>CAZZYA010000050.1:0-17392 GCA_964658115.1 uncultured Rudaea sp.
CAGAACGTGGCCGCTTTTCCGCATCTGTTTTTTTCTTGCATGATTTCGTCAACGACGGTCCCGACTGACGACGCACGCGAACACGCCAGGTTGTTTTTTGGAATGTACCGGGACACTTTTCGAAAGTGGCCATTCGCCGTCCCAAATTGTCCCAACGGGACAAATCTAGGGCTAAGCTCGCGAAGAAATCGAGAGGTAAGTTGCTGATTCTGGCGGAAGCGGTGAGATTCGAACTCACGAGAGGCTCACACCTCTGCCGGTTTTCAAGACCGGTGCCTTAAACCGCTCGGCCACGCTTCCGGTGAATTGTATAGTTGTGGAAAATGCGGCGCGTTGCATGACCGCGTGGCGATTATAGCGCGTCCGCGCGTCAGATCGCAGCGATGCGGCTCTCGATGACGCACGGCAACTGTCCGGCGAGCCAGTCGATCAACGCGCGGACCGATGGAAGCAGACCGCGTCGGGACGGGTATACGCAATGGATGAGCCCGAGTGGCGGGCTCCACGCGGGCAGGATGATTTCCAGTTCGCCTTTATCGAGCGCGGCACTGCAGACGGTTTCGGGAAGAAACGCCACGCCCAGACCTCCGATGGCGCTGGCCAGCGTCATCGGAAAGTCGCCGCACATCACGCGCGGGCGATGGTCGAGGCGAAACTCGACGTCGTCGGCATTGCGCAGTTCCCACGTTTGCGTTTCGGCCTCGGCGATGCTGATTGTGTCGAGCTTGCGCAGATCATCCGGCGATTGCGGGCGGCCGTGTGCGTCGAGATAGCTCGGGCTCGCCACAAGAATCGAACGGCTGTTGCCGAACGAACGCACGACGAGATCGCCGTCGGTATCGAGTTTCGTGCGCACGCGGATGGCGACATCGATATTTTCGTTGATGAGATCCACGCGGCGATTGGTCGACAGCACGAGTAATTTGATTTGTGGATAGTTGGCCAGAAATTCCGGCAGGATGAGCGACAGAACGTTTTGCGTGATCGCGACCGGGCAACTCATGCGGACGAGTCCGCGCGGTTCAGATGTGAGTTGTGCGACGGCATCTTCAGCAGCCTGCGCTTCGGCAATTACCGTTTGGCAGTGCGTGTAGAAACGCTGACCCGCATCGGTCACCGCAAATCGCCGCGTCGAACGTTGTATCAGCCGAACGCCGAGCCGGTCTTCGAGTTGAGCGATGCGGCGCGACAGTCGCGATTTCGGGATATCGAGCGCGCGCCCGGCCGATGCGAAACCGCCTTTTTCGACGACGATCGAAAAGTAGTAAAGGTCGTTGAGATCCTGCATCGGGAAATCTCGCTCGGTCGGCGCGTTATTCGATGCGGTCTTTTTCGTCCGTATACGAACGCAATGCGGTGGGAATCGTGATGCTTCCATCCGCGTTCTGATAGTTCTCCATCACGGCAATCAGCGCGCGTCCGACGGCCACGCCCGAGCCGTTGAGCGTGTGCACCAGTTCGTTCTTGCCGGTGTCGGGATTTTTCCAGCGCGCCTGCATGCGGCGCGCCTGGAAGTCGGTGCAGTTCGAACACGAAGAAATTTCGCGATAGGTTTTCTGCGACGGGAGCCAAACTTCGAGGTCGAAGGTTTTCGCAGCCGCGAATCCCATATCGCCCGCGCACAGCAGCACGCGCCGATACGGCAGTTCGAGTTCTTCAAGCACTTTTTCAGCGCAACGCGTCATGCGTTCGTGCTCGTCGAAACTCTCGGACGGTTTTGAAATGCTGACGAGTTCGACTTTCTCGAACTGATGCTGCCGGATCATGCCGCGAACATCTTTGCCGTAACTGCCCGCTTCCGCGCGAAAGCATGGTGTGTGTGCGGTCATGCGAAGGGGTAATTGATCAGTCGGTACGATTTCGTTCGCGACGAGATTGGTCAGCGATACTTCGGCGGTCGGGATCAGATAACGGCGCACGTCGCCATCGGTCGCAAACAGGTCGTCCTCGAATTTCGGCAACTGACCGGTGCCCTGCATCGCTTCCGCGTTCACCAGTAGCGGAACATTGCATTCGAGATACCCGTGCTCACGTGTGTGAAGATCGAGCATGAACTGCGCGAGCGCACGATGGAGTTGAGCGAGTTGTCCGCGTAGCACGGTGAAGCGCGCGCCAGAAAGTTTTGCTGCTGTTTCACCGTCTAACCAACCATTGCGCGCGCCGAGTTCGACGTGATCCTTCGGCGTGAATTCGAAATCGCGCGGCGTACCCCACTTTTTCTGCTCGACGTTTTCGCTTTCGTCCTTGCCGGGTGGCACGGATGCATCGGCGAGATTCGGAATTTCCAGCGTGATGGTGGCAATGCGATTCTGGATATCGGCGAGACGTTGTTCGTTCGATTTGAGCTTGTCGCCGATTCCCGCGACCTCGTCCATCAGGTGCGCGGGATCTTCGCCTTTTGCTTTAGCCTGCCCGATCGCTTTGGAGCGCGTGTTGCGCAGGTTCTGCAGTTCCTGCGTTTCGGTCTGAGCGGCCTTGCGTTGTGCTTCGAGCTGTTCGATCGCAGCGGTGTCGAGCGCATAGCCGCGCGACACGAGCTGGTCGGCGACGCTCTGCAAGTGACCGCGCAACAGGGCGGGATCGAGCATGGTGAATCCTGATCGTGGGCGAGCGCGAATTATCGCGGCTCGCGCGGTTTTTTGCATCCGCGCTAATCGTTTTCGTCGCTCTTGTTGGCGAGCGCCTCGGCGCGCGCGGCGCGTATACTTTGTAGCTTCTCGGCGATTTTTGCTTCCATGCCGCGATCGGTCGGCTGATAGAACGTGCGGCCGACGAGCGAATCCGGCAGCAATTGCTGATCGAAGGCGATGCCGCCTTCGACATTGTGATCGTATTGATAGCCTTTGCCGTAACCGAGTTCTTTCATCAAGCGCGTCGGCGCGTTGCGGATGTGCAGCGGAACATCGAGCGTGCCCGTTTCGGCGATAAGGTTGCGCACTTCGCCAAATGCCATATACGCCGCGTTGGATTTCGCGCTGATCGCGAGATAGATCGCGACTTCGGCGAGCGCGAGATCGCCTTCGGGTGAACCCAATCGATCGAACGTATCCCACGCTTCCAGCGCGATTTGCAGCGCACGCGGATCGGCGAGTCCGACGTCTTCGATCGCCATGCGCGTCAAACGGCGCGCGAGATATTTGGGATCCACACCGCCGTCGATCATGCGCATGCACCAATACAACGCGGCGTCAGCGTCGGACGAACGCACGGATTTATGCAGCGCGGAAATCTGGTCGTAAAACTGCTCACCGCCTTTGTCGAAACGGCGCGTACGGTCGGCCAGAACTTGTGCGAGCGTAGTTTCGTCGACGATGCCATCGATCGCTACATCGGCGGCGATTTCCAACAGCGTGAGCGCACGGCGCACGTCACCGTCGGCGGCTTGCGCGATGAGACGCAACGCGTCGTCGGCAATCTGTATGTCGCGGCGGCCGAGTCCGCGCTCGCTATCGTTCAACGCGCGTCGGAGCGCATCGACGATCGCATCGACGGAGACCGCGTCCATCACGTGCACGCGGCAGCGCGACAACAGTGCGGAATTGAGTTCGAACGAAGGGTTTTCGGTGGTCGCGCCGACGAATACGATCACGCCCTTCTCGATGTGCGGCAGAAATGCGTCCTGTTGCGATTTGTTGAAGCGGTGCACTTCGTCGACGAACAGCACGGAACGCACGCCTTGGTTGAAGCGTGTCTGCGCCTCCGCCAGCGCGTCGCGCACATCGGCGATGCCGGTAAGCACGGCGGAGATCGCGCGGAATTCGGCGTTCGCGTATTTCGCCAGCAAAAGCGCGAGCGTGGTCTTGCCGCAGCCAGGCGGACCCCACAAAACCATCGAATAAATATTCCCGGCTTCGATAGCGCGGCGCAGTGGCGTGTTCGGCGAGAGCAGGCGCGGTTGCCCGACGATTTCGTCGAGCGTGCGCGGGCGCATGCGTTCGGCCAGCGGTTTGAGCGCGTCGGATTCGACGAAAAGTTCTGATGTCGGATTGGCGGTTTTGCGACGTGGCATCGAACGATCTTACGCCGCCTCAATCCTTGATCGGAAATGCCTGCGCTTTCGGCGTCGGGTCGCCGATCACGTCGACGCCTTTCGGCGGTGTGAACGTGAACGCGTCGGATTTCAGTTTCGGATCTCGCTGCCAGTCGGTGAAGCGTATTTCGGTGGTGTTGCCGAGTGAATCCTCGAAGCGCATACGCGCGAGGTTTTTCGAATCGAATCCCAGATCGCAATAAGCGAACTGCGACTCCTTATCCTTCGATACCAGACGCAACCACGACAGACCGTCGTTCTCGCCCTGCTCGCTCGGTGTGAAATCGCGATCGAGTTGCGACAGATCGGTCAGAACGGTCAGCGGACTGTGCGCTTCCTCGGTACCTTGCGAACGGACGGTTACCTGTTCGAGATCGGGATCGTAGATCCAGACTTTTTCGCCGTCGGCGACGATGAGCTGCTTCGTCGGCGATGTGGTTTCCCAACGGAACAACCGCGGCGCTTTTAGCACGAGTGTGCCCTGCGTGATTTTTCCTTTGCTCTTGTTCGAGAAAATCTGCTGTTCGAACAAGGCGGAAATCGACTTCACGCCGCCTGCGAATGCGTCGAGTTTCGCGCGCGCGGAACCATCGGCGAATGCGAGCGTGTTGCACGCGATCAACAGACTCAATCCAGCGAAAAATTGTTTGTTCATGCGAGAATTATCGTCCGTAAGCGACTGAACGCGGTCTGTCGGCGTTTACAGTTCCGGCGGCGGTGGCGCCAGCACTTCACGATTGCCGTTGTGCTGAGGCGCGCTGACGATGCCTTGCGATTCCATCATCTCGATCAGACGCGCGGCGCGGTTGTAGCCTATTTTCAATCGGCGTTGCACGCCGGAGATCGACGCACGCCGCGATTCGGTGACGATGCGCACGGCCTGATCATAAAGTTCGTCGTAATCACCTTCGGGAATTTCCGTGTCCTCGGGCAAACCCGATTCACCGATCACGCGACCATCGCCGAGCGCATGAACGTCGCCGAGCACGCCTTCGATGTACTCGGGTTTACCCTGACTGCGCAAATGGGCGACGACTTTGTGCACTTCGTCATCGCCGACGAAAGCGCCGTGGACGCGTTCCGGCGTGGCGGTGCCGGGCGGCAGATACAGCATGTCGCCATGACCGAGCAGCGTTTCCGCACCGGACTGATCGAGGATCGTGCGCGAATCGATTTTGCTCGACACCTGAAACGCGATGCGCGTGGGAATATTGGCCTTGATCAAGCCGGTGATGACATCGACCGACGGACGTTGTGTCGCGAGAATCAAATGCACTCCGGCTGCGCGCGCTTTCTGCGCGAGACGCGCAATCAATTCTTCGACCTTCTTGCCGACGATCATCATCATGTCGGCGAATTCGTCGATGATCACGACGATGTACGGCAGCGGATCAAGCGTCGGCACGACGACAGGTTCGGTCGTGTTTTCCGGACGCTTGAACAATGGATCGGGAATCGGCCGGCCGCTTTCTTCGGCGTCCTTCACTTTCTTGTTGAAGCCGGCGAGATTGCGCACGCCGACCGCCGCCATCAGCTTGTAGCGACGTTCCATTTCGGCGACGCACCAGCGCAACGCGTTCGCGGCTTCCTTCATATCCGTGACGACCGGCGTCAACAAATGTGGAATGCCTTCGTAGACCGAAAGCTCCAGCATTTTCGGATCGATCATGATCATGCGCACGTCGCGCGCGGTGGCCTTGTACAACAAGCTCAGCACCATCGCGTTGAGCGCGACGGATTTGCCCGAACCCGTCGTGCCTGCAACGAGCAGATGCGGCATTTTGGCGAGATCGACGACGACAGGACGTCCGCCGATGTCTTTGCCCAGCGCAAGCGCCAGCGGCGATTTGATGCTGTCGTATTTTTCCGAACGAAGGATTTCCGACAGATAAACAATTTCGCGGCTGACGTTCGGTATTTCCAGACCGATCACCGATTTGCCCGGAATCACATCGACCACGCGCACGCTGATGACGGACAAGCCCCGCGCAATGTCCTTGTCGAGGTTGCTGATCTGGCTGCCTTTGATGCCCGGAGCGGGCTGCAGTTCGAAACGCGTGATGACCGGGCCCGGATGCGCGCTGACGACCTGCGCGTCGATGCGGAAGTCCTTGAGTTTGAGTTCGACCTGGCGCGACAGCGCTTCGAGCGTTTCTTCCGAATAACCTTTGGACTGCTGTTTTGGCTCGTCGAGCAGCGACAGCGGCGGAAGATCGGAATCGGCGATGCCCGAGAACAAGGGAATCTGCTGTTCGCGAACGGCGCGTTCGCTTTTTTCGACGGCGGCAATGACCGGTTCGATCCTGATCGGTTCGCGTTTTGACTGCTTCACCGTTTCGATCTTGCGCACTTCCTCGCGCTCGCTGCGCGCAACGCGGGCGGCGCGAATTTCCGTCGCTTTCTTCGTGCTCGATCCAATCCAGCTAAACGCGATCAACACGCCGCGACCGATGGCGTCCATCACCTTGAACCACGAAACGCCCGTCGCGAAGGTCAATGCGACGAGAAAAATCGCGAGCAGAAACAGACTTGCACCGAGTTGGCCGAATGCGCGCGTGAGCAAGTCGCCCATCAACCGTCCGAGCACACCGCCCGCGCCCATCGGCAGCTGCATCGGATCGGATGCATGCATGCGCGCCAGACCGGTGCCCGCGATGAAGAAAGCGACGCCGCCCGTGAGTCGCAGTCCAGGTTCGAGCGGTGACGGGTCGGCCCTTTCGCGTCCGCGGAACAGGGTCCAGCCGAAAATCAGAAGAAGCAGCGGGAATGCGTAGGCGAGATAGCCGAACAGATAGAACGCGAGATCGGCCACCCATGCGCCGACGGTGCCGCCGAGATTGTGCACACGTTGCGTGGCGCTGGCGGCGTGCGACCAACTCGCGTCGCCACTGTCGTACGTGACCAGGCACAGCAGCAAATACGCCGCGATCGGTGCGAGCAGAAGGAACGCGGCTTCGCGAAGGCGACGCTGCATGGCTTCTCCCGCATCGACCGTTGATTTAAGTTCCGCTTTTCGCGCCACCGCGTGAATTCACTTGAAACAATCTCGTCAGTAAACTGATTATATTAGAGTTTCATGCCTTTAAGCGCGGGATGCACGAGCTTACCGTTTTCGATATTTACGCCCTTGGCGAGCGGGGCATAGTGACGCCATTTCTTATCGCTGGCCAACCGCTGTACATACGGCAGAATCGCCGCGCAGATCGCTTGCGACGACGTCTGCGGCACCGCGCCGGGCATATTGGTCACCGCGAAATGCGTCACACCGTCGACGACATAAGTCGGCTCGGCCCACGTCGTCGGCTTCGAGGTTTCGAAGCAACCGCCCTGGTCGATCGAGATGTCTACCAGCACGGAACCGGATTCCATCGACTTGACCATATCGCGCGTCACCACGTGCGGCGCTTTCGCGCTCGGGATCAGCACGGCGCCGATGACGAGATCGGCCGTCGCCACTTCGCGCGCGACATATTCTTCATACGGATACAGCGCCGTGACGTTGGTGCCGAGCGCCATCATTTGCGCGAGGCGATCCGGACGCTTGTCGAACACGACCACGTTCGCGCCACCGGCGGCAGCCAACGCCGCCGAGTTACCGCCCGCTGCGCCCGCGCCAAGTACGACGACCTTGCCGCGTTCCGTCGACGGTAGTCCGCCGAGCAGCTTGCCCTTGCCATGCATCGGTTGATGCAGATAGTGCGTGCCGACCTGCACGCCGATGCGTCCCGCGATGATTGACATCGGCGCGAGCAGCGGCAGTGAGCCGTCGGATTCTTCGACGGATTCGAACGCGATTCCAGTCAGTCCGATGTCGAGCAGTTCTTTCGTCAGCTTCGGTTCCGGCGCGAGATGCAAATAGCAGAACAGCAGATGATCTTTGCGCAAAAGTTTGAGATCGCCTTTGATCGGCTCCTTCACTTTCACGATCAGCTCGCCCACTTCGTACAATTTCTTCGCAGTCGGCGCGAGACGCACGCCGACGCGCCGGTATTCGTCATCGGAAAATCCGCTCTTCGTCCCGGCGCCTTCCTGCACATAGACCTCGTGGCCGCGCCGCACGAGATCGGCGCAGGCGGCAGGTACAAGCGCGACGCGCCCTTCGAGGGTTTTGGATTCGGAAGGAACACCGATACGCATGAAGCACTCCTGAGAAGTTGTTACGATTCACACGAACGGCACACCCCGTTCGCTACCTTGATTCGCGATGCGTTACGCCCCATTCTTGCGATCGAAATCGTTACGCGCAGGTGCGCGGGATCGCCATTTTCAGTCGCAAAACCATAGAGATTATACATGAGCCCCGTTTCTCATTCGCACGGAACCCATTCGCGCTTGATCATCCTCGGTTCCGGACCGGCGGGCTATACCGCCGCGGTCTACGCGGCGCGCGCGAACCTCAAGCCGATGCTGATCACGGGACTGCAGCAAGGCGGCCAGCTCATGACGACGACCGAAGTCGACAACTGGCCGGGTGATGTCGAAGGCCTGCAAGGTCCTGGGTTGATGGAGCGCATGCAACGTCATGCGGAACGTTTCAATACGAACATCGTTTTCGATCACATCCACACAGCCGAACTTTCACGTCGTCCGTTTCGTCTGGTCGGTGACAGCGGCGAGTACACCTGCGATGCGCTCATCATCACCACCGGCGCGACGGCGAAATACCTCGGCATTCCGTCGGAGGAAAAATTCAAAGGGCAAGGCGTCTCAGCGTGTGCGACGTGCGACGGATTCTTCTTCCGCGATCAGGACGTCGCCGTGATCGGCGGCGGCAACACGGCGGTCGAGGAAGCGTTGTATCTGTCGAACATCGCGAAAAAAGTAACCGTCGTGCATCGTCGCGACAAGTTCAAGGCCGAGAAAATCCTGCAGGACAAACTTTTTTCGAAACAGCAAAGCGGCAATGTGGAAATCGTGTGGAATCATTCCGTCGACGAAGTGCTCGGCGACGATTCCGGCGTAACCGGCGTTCGACTGAAAGGTATACAGGACAAGTCGACGCGCGACGTGCCGATCAGCGGTCTGTTCATCGCCATCGGGCACACGCCCAACACGGCGCTGTTCGATGGTCAGCTCGCGATGAACAACGGCTACATCAAGATCAGGGCCGGTCTGGAAGGCGGTGCGACCGAAACCAGCGTCCCCGGCGTGTTCGCGGCGGGCGACGTAGCCGATCAGGTTTATCGGCAAGCGGTGACGTCCGCCGGTTTCGGCTGCATGGCTGCGCTCGATGCGGAAAAGTACCTCGACAAAGTCGGCGTCGTGCGCGAGGGAACGTGGTGAACGCATGCCGGCGTCGCTGACCGCGCGCGCCCATCAACGTCTGAGCGAGATCGACGCAGTGGCGTGGAACGCGCTGCTGCCCAACGATAATCCGTTCGTGGATCACGCGTTTCTTTCCGGACTGGAAGAACACGGTTGCCTGCATGCGCGGCGCGGCTGGCAGCCGCATCACTTCGCGTTATATCGCGAAAACAAACTCGTGGCAGCCGTGCCGTGTTACGTGAAAGGCAATTCGCACGGCGAATATGTGTTCGACTGGTCGTGGGCCGGCGCGTACGAGCGAAATGGACTCGACTATTATCCGAAGTTGCTGTCGGCGGTGCCGTATTCGCCAGTCACCGGACCACGTTTACTGGTTGGCAACACCAACGAGTCGCCCCTGCTGCGGCAACTGCTGATCGAACTCATGAAGTCGCAGACGGAATCGAGTGGCGTCTCGTCGTTTCATCTCAATTTCGCGGACGACGCTGATTCGGCCGCGTTCGTCGATTTCAAGGAATGGCTGCCGCGTTTCGACTGGCAGTTCCATTGGACGAATGCGGGCTGGAACGACTTCGACGATTTCCTCGGCGCGATGACATCGAAGAAGCGCAAAAACATCCGGCAGGAACGCGAGCACGTCGTGCGTGCTGGCGTCACGTGCGAAATCCTGCACGGCGACGAGATGACGTCGCGCGATTGGCGCACGGTGCACAATTTCTACGAATCGACGTTCGACGAAAAAGGAAACTATCCGGCGCTCACGCTGAGGTTTTTCCAGCATCTCGGCGTCGCGATGCCACGTCGTGTTCTCGCGGTGATCGCACGCCGCGCCGGCGAACCGATTGCCGCGGCGTTGTTGTTGCGGAGTGCGGACACACTCTACGGCCGGTATTGGGGCAGTTCCGAAAACATTCCGGGTTTGCACTTCGAAGTCTGCTATTACCAGGGCATCGAGTATTGCCTGAAACATGGCCTGAAGCGTTTCGAACCCGGCGCGCAGGGCGAGCACAAGCTCGCGCGCGGATTTCTGCCAACGATCACGCGATCGTTTCACTACCTTGCCGACGCACGATTCCGCCCGGCGATCGGCGATTCGTTGCGGCGCGAAGCCGTCGCACTCGAAGACTATCGCGAGGAATTGATGTCGCACTCGCCGTTCACGCGCGCGTGAACCGCATCGCCATCCTGCGCGCGGATTCCGCCGATCCGTTCCCGCCCGTCGAAACGGCGCTCGACGAACCTGACGGATTGCTCGCGGCCGGTGGCGATCTTTCTCCCGGCAGATTGCTCGATGCCTACGCGCACGGCATTTTCCCGTGGTTTTCCGAAGGCGATCCGATTCTGTGGTGGTCGCCCGACCCGCGTGCGGTGTTCGACACGAACAATGTGCACGTTTCGACAAAGTTACGTCGATGGCTGCGACGGTCGACATGGACGATCCGCGCCGACACGAATTTCGCACGCGTGATGCGCGGTTGCGCCGCGCCGCGCGAGAATCAAAGTGGCGGCACATGGATCACGCGGAGCATGCTGCGCGCATACGAACATATGCACGAGCTCGGCTTCGCGCATTCGGTCGAAGCGTACGACGGCGACGAGATCGTCGGCGGAATCTACGGCATTGCGCTCGGCCGCATGTTCTTCGGCGAATCGATGTTCAGTGGCGAGACGAACGGATCGAAAGTCGTGCTGATCGCGCTGTGTCGCATGCTTCATGCGAACGGGTTTCCACTGCTCGATGCGCAGGTCGCGAATGCACATACGTTGTCGATGGGCGCGACCGAAATGCGGCGCAGCGAGTTCATAGAACACGCGTCCCGGCTCGCATCGATGGCCGGATTGTCCGGAAACTGGCAATCCATCTGGCCGCTCCAGTTCGCGCGCGATCTGGCGTAAACGCCGTTTTTACTTCCGCCATGTACCCAAAACGTGGGAGAATCGCGCACCGCAATTTTTGCGTTCGTCCTCGAACGCGGAAATCAAGAAGCGGCCATCCGTGGCCGCACTTCTCAATGAAGAGCACTGATGGCAAAAGACGATCAAATCGAAATGGAAGGCACCGTGCTGGAAACGCTTCCCAACACGATGTTCCGCGTGAAGCTCGAGAACGGCCACGTGGTTACCGCACACATCTCCGGCCGCATGCGCAAGAACTACATTCGCATTCTTACTGGCGACAAGGTCAAGGTTGAGATGACGCCGTACGATCTGACCAAAGGTCGGATTACGTATCGAATGAAGTAATTTCCCGTATCGGAAATGAAAAAGGCCGGATCGCTCCGGCCTTTTTTGTTTCTGCCAAGTGCGTCGACTATTCGACGACCGCCGGCAATTTCTCGTCGGCTTCGACGGTGACGTCGAGCTTGCCGTCCTTCACGCTGAGATTGACCTTTCCGCCGTTGGAAAGCTTTCCGAACAACAGCTCGTCGGCGAGCGGGCGTTTGACGTTCTCCTGAATGACGCGAGCCATCGGTCGCGCGCCCATCTGAACGTCGAAGCCATTCTCGGCCAGCCAGCGTCGCGCCTGCGAATCGACGGTAAGGCTGACGTGCTTTTCCTGCAATTGCGCTTCCAGTTCGATCAGGAACTTGTCGACCACGCGCAGGATGTGCTCGATGTCGAGCGCTCCGAACTGGATGATCGCATCGAGACGATTGCGGAATTCCGGCGAGAACGCGCGGCGAATCACTTCCATCGCGTCAGTCGCGTGACTCTGTTCGACGAAGCCGATCGAGCGACGCGCGGCTTGCGCGGCACCTGCGTTCGTCGTCATGACGAGCACGACGTTGCGGAAGTTCGCTTCGCGTCCGTTGGTGTCGGTCAGTTTGCCGTGATCCATAATTTGCAAAAGAATGTTGTAGACATCCGGATGCGCCTTCTCGATTTCGTCGAGCAACAGCACGCAGTGCGGATGCTTGGTGATCTGCTCGGTTAGCAAACCGCCCTGATCGAAACCGACGTAACCCGGCGGCGCACCGATCAGGCGCGACACGGAGTGCGCTTCCATGTATTCGGACATGTCGAAGCGAACCAGTTCGATGCCGAGCTGCATGGCGAGCTGACGCGTGACTTCAGTCTTGCCGACACCGGTCGGGCCGGCGAGCAGGAAGTTGCCGATCGGTTTTTCGGCATTGCCGAGTCCCGAGCGCGCCATCTTGATCGACGAGGCCAGCGCTTCGATCGCCTTGTCCTGGCCGAACACGACCATCTTCAAGTTGCGTTCGAGATTGCGCAGCACGTCGCGATCCGACGCGGAAACCTGCTTGGCCGGAATGCGCGCGATGCGAGCGACGATCAATTCGATTTCCGACACGTCGATCGTGGTTTTGCGCTGATCTTCCGGCATCAGGCGCTGACGTGCGCCGGCTTCGTCGATCACGTCGATCGCCTTATCCGGCAGCAAACGATCGCCGATGTGTTTCACCGACAGATCGACCGCCGCCTTGATCGCGTCGGGCGTGTATTCCACCTTGTGGTGCTGTTCGAAACGCGACTTCAATCCATTGAGGATTTCGATCGTCTCGGCAATCGTCGGTTCGACGACGTCGATTTTCTGGAAGCGACGCGCCAACGCGCGGTCCTTCTCGAACACGCCACGGAATTCCTGGAATGTGGTCGAACCAATACAGCGCAGTTCACCAGAGGCAAGCACCGGTTTGATCAGATTCGACGCATCCATCGTTCCGCCGGACGCAGAACCTGCGCCGATGATGGTGTGGATCTCGTCGATGAACAGAATTGCGTGCGGCTGCTTTTTCAACTCGGCGATGACGGCTTTCAAACGTTTTTCGAAATCGCCGCGGTATTTAGTACCAGCGACCAGCGCACCCATATCGAGCGAATAGATGATGCAGTTCTTGAGGACGTCCGGCACGTCGTTTTCGACGATACGCTTGGCCAAGCCTTCCGCGAGCGCCGTTTTGCCGACGCCGGCTTCACCGACATACAGCGGATTGTTCTTGCGGCGACGGCACAGCACCTGGATCGTGCGTTCGATTTCCTCGACGCGGCCGATCAGCGGATCGATTTTGCCTTGCCGCGCCAGATCGTTGAGGTTGCTGGCGAACTCATTCAGCGGATTGCCACGCGGCTCGTCGCCGCCCTCGCCTTCCTTGTTCGCTTCGCCGCTGCTCGACGACGAGGGATCCTGGCCGATCTTCGCCACGCCGTGTGCGATGTAATTGACGACGTCGAGCCGAGCCACTTCCTGCTGATTGAGGAAATAGACGGCGTGCGAATCCTTCTCGCCGAAAATCGCGACGAGCACATTCGCGCCGGTGACTTCCTTCCGGCCGGACGATTGCACGTGATAAACCGCGCGCTGCAGAACGCGCTGGAAACCGAGCGTGGGCTGCGTGTCGCGTTCGTCGCTGATCGGTAGTACGGGCACCGTCTCGAGAATGATCGCCTTGAGATCCTTGCCGAGTTTGGTGATGTCCGCCCCACATGCCTTCAGCACCGCTGCGGCCGATGGATTTTCCAGCAGCGCCAATAGCAGGTGCTCCACCGTCATGAACTCGTGGCGCTGCTCGCGCGCCTCTTTGTAGCACTGGCCGATGGTGAGTTCGAGATCTTTACTAAACATTGAAATGCCTTTGCTTGAAGCCTGAGTTCAATGTGGGGGATGCGTCTTTCAATTCAATTGTCGTGCCGGCCGGCGTGACGGAATTCCAGAATCGAAAAGGCATTTGACCGTTTTCGATTCGCGAATGCATCACGCTTTCTCAAGAGTACACAACAATGGGTGCTGATGCGCGCGTGAAAATTCATTCACTTGAGTGACCTTCGTTTCAGCCACCTCGCGCGTGAAGACGCCGCATACGCCCTTGCCGCGCGTGTGCACGTGAAGCATGACCTGGGTGGCCAGCTCGCGGTTCATGTTGAAAAACGTTTCGAGGACCACCACAACGAAATCCATCGGTGTGTAGTCGTCGTTGAGCAATACCACTTGATACAGTGGCGGACGCGCCACTTCCGGCCGCGATTCCTCGACGACCAGACCGTGCTGCATGTCCGAACGCTTTTCTGGTTTTTGCGACATCACCCTGATTGATCCTTGCTTGAAACCGATTTCACCATAGCGCTGTGTTGCGCCGCAATGGCCGGTTTTCAAGTCGATACCGAATACTGCTCGGCAAGTCCGCCGTGCCGCTCGTGTAACATCCCAAGAGCATGAACCGCACCCTTGAAAACACGCCCAACGCGACGGAGATTTGGCGGCCCGACGTCACGGTCGCCACGATCGTGCCGCGCGATGGCGCATTTCTGCTCGTCGAGGAAATCGTGCAGGGGCGGCACGTGCTGAATCAGCCCGCAGGTCATCTTGAGCACAACGAATCGCTGCACGAAGCCGCGTGCCGGGAAACGCTGGAAGAAACCGGCTGGACGGTCGAACTCACCGGTTTCGTTGCCGTCTACCAATGGTCGAATGCCACGGGCACCGGGCATTTCGTGCGTTTCACCTTCATCGGAAAACCGCTCGCGCACGACGCAGCACGGGCGCTCGACAGCGGCATCGTGCGCGCTTGCTGGCTGACGCGGGAAGAGATCGCAGCGCGATCGACCGAATTGCGCAGTCCGATGGTGCTTCGTGGCGTCGACGATTTTCTGGCGGGCCGACGTCTGCCGCTCGATACCGTCGTTGCGATCTCGAACGGGCATTCGGCATGAGCGGATCGCCGAACATCGTCGTCGGCGTGTCGGGCGGCGTGGATTCATCGGTCGCCGCGCTGCTGCTGAAAAAATCCGGCGCCGATATCGCCGGAATGTTCATGCAGAACTGGGAAGAAGACGATCGCCTGAGCGATTGTCGCGCGGAAGAAGATCGCGTCGATGCGATCCGCGTATGCGGAAAGCTCGATATTCCGTTTCATGCGCGCAATTTCGCGGAGGAATACTGGGATCGCGTGTTCGCGCATTTTCTCGACGAATATCGCGCGGGACGCACGCCGAACCCGGATGTGCTGTGCAATCGCGAGATCAAATTCAAAACGTTTCTCGACCATGCGCGCGCGCTCGGCGCCGACAAGATCGCCACGGGCCATTACGCGCGGACGGATGAAGTCGGCGGTCGCCATCGCTTGCTGCGCGGAAAGGATCCGAACAAGGATCAAAGCTATTTTCTCTACACGCTTCAACAGGAGCAGCTTTCGCACACGCTGTTTCCGGTCGGCGAGTTACCGAAACCCGACGTCCGCCAGATCGCACGCGATGCCGAACTGCCCACACATGCAAAAAAAGATTCGACCGGCATATGCTTCATCGGCGAACGCGATTTCCGCGAATTCCTAGGACAGTACATTCCGGCGCGCAACGGCGAGTTGCAAACGCCGGATGGCGAACTCATCGGCGAGCACGACGGCGTGATGTACTACACGCTCGGCCAACGCAATGGTTTGGGCATTGGCGGACGCAAGAACGCGTCGAGCGAAGCGTGGTATGTCGTCGGCAAGGATGTCGCGAAAAACATCCTGTTCGTCGCGCAAGGCAACGAAACGAAGTGGCTGCACTCGACAAAACTGACGGCAAGCGAGCTGAGTTGGGTGGCCGGCGCCGCGCCTGAGGATGAATTCACCTGCACCGCGAAAACGCGTTATCGCCAAACCGATCAGAGTTGCCGCGTGACGATGCGCGAGAACGAGTGCATGGTCGAATTCGATGATGCTCAGCGCGCCGTCACGCCGGGCCAATCGATCGTTTTCTATCGCGGCGACGAATGCCTCGGCGGCGGCGTTATCGATGCGACGGACGCAGCGTTTGGCGGCGGCGTCTCATGAGAGAAGGCCGCGTTATCGCACTCGCAGGCGTCATGCAGGCGCTCGCACTGGTGCGTTCGATCGCGATGCGGGGCAGTTGCGATTTCACCCAGATGCGCGCCAGTCTCGCCAGCACGTTGCGCATCGACGCGGAAACGCCCGAAGCCGTGTATGGTGGAATCGGCAACCTGAAACTCGGTCTCGAAACGCTGATGAGCCAGTTCGACCGCGGATCGAAACGCGATCTCTCACTCACGCGGATGGCGGTCAGCGTACTGCGACTGGAACGAAGTGTTTCCAAGCGGACTTCCGTGAAGAACGCGTTGCGCGCCGGACTCGAAGATATGGCGCCGATGATCGAGCAGCTCGAAGCGGGCAACGTCGATCTTTGCGCGCGGCTGGCGAAACTGTATACGGAGAACATCTCGGCGCTGCGGCCACGCATCATGGTCGAGGGCAATTCCAATTTTCTGCAGCAGTCGACCCAGGTCAACCAGATACGCGCGCTGCTGCTTGCTGCCATCCGCGCCGCCGTGCTTTGGCGTCAGCTCGGCGGCAGTCCGTGGCGCATGCTGTTTCGTCAGCGAGAGTACGCCATGCTGGCGCGTGGGTTGTGCGCCGGATGCACGCTCGACCGCACCTGAAACGCCGCCACTGACTCTTTTGCTGCGTTGCGCGATAATAGAGAGCCCGCTATTTCCCAACTCGGCGCACAGCGCGCCCAGCCAGCTACGGATTCGCATCCCAGGAGCCAGTCATGACCGATTCGTTCTCGACGCAGACGACCCTCGAGGTCGATGGCAAACGCTATAAATATTCGAGCCTGACGCGGCTCGGCGAGAAGTTCGACATCAAGCGTTTGCCCTACTCGATGAAAATACTGCTCGAGAACCTGTTGCGTCACGAGGATGGGTTGAATGTCACGGCGAAAGAAATCGAAGCCGTTGCGAATTGGGATGCGACGAAAGAACCGGACACGGAAATCGCCTTCATGCCGGCGCGCGTGGTGCTGCAGGATTTCACCGGCGTTCCATGCGTCGTCGATCTGGCCGCGATGCGCGATGCGATCGTGCGCCTGGGCGGCGATGCCAAACGCATCAATCCGTTGATTCCATCGGAACTGGTCATCGATCACTCCGTACAGGTCGACGTGTTCGGCACCGCCGGTTCGCTCGATGCGAACGTCAAGATCGAATTCGATCGCAACAAGGAACGCTACGGCTTTCTGCGCTGGGGACAGAAAGCGTTCAACAATTTCAAAGTCGTGCCGCCGCGGACGGGCATCGTGCATCAGGTGAATCTCGAATTCCTCGCGCGCGTCGTGATGGCCGGCGAAAAGAAC
>CAZZYA010000051.1:0-1552 GCA_964658115.1 uncultured Rudaea sp.
GTCGAGCGGCTTGACGCGCCAGAAAATCATTCAGTGAATCTCCCCGGTGGTTTGGCCCTTAAAGGGCTCTACTAATGCGCTCGCGGCGCGGAAGGGCTTACCTTACGCGACGGCCACACGGGCGGCAACTGTCGCTAAGCGCGACCGCCGAATTCACCCGTCAGAGTGCTGACGAGAATTTTTTCGCCGTTCGTGATGTATTCCGGAACCGGAATTTCGATGCCTGTGTTCAACTTGGCCGGCTTCGGACGTTTGGTCGCCGTGGCGCCTTTGAGTTCGGGCGCGGTTTCGATCACCTCGAGCGTCACCGTCGGCGGCAGTTGCAATCCGACCGGCGCGTCGTCGATCAATTGCACGTAACAGCCTTCGAGTCCGTCGGTGATGAAGCCGGCGTTGTCGCCGACGATCTCCGGACCGAGCGTGTACTGCGTGTAGTCTTCGGCATCCATGAATACGAACACGTCGCCTTCCTTATAAGAAAAGTTCGACGCGCGGCGCGCGACTTCGGTTTCTTTCAGATCGTCTTCGGCGCGCATCGAAATATCGAGCTTCTGCGCGCCCGGCACGCTGTACAACGTGAAACGGAACGTAACGTTGCCGCCGCGCGCCGTCGGCGAGCTGCGATCGACCGTGCGCACTTGATAGACCTTGCCGTTGTACTCGACGACGTTGCCGCGTTTGACTTCGGAAGCTTTCATTTCGGATCCGTTGGATTGCTCACTGGAATGATGCCATGGGTTTGCAGGAATCGCTGCATGCGCGTTTCGCTGTCGAAAAGCGCGGTTTCGTCGGTGTCGAGGCCGGCTAGTTCGTCGTGCAGGTTTCGCGTGAGCACGTGACCGAGGTTTTCGTAGACGGCTAATTCGCAGTGGCGACGATGTTCGTGCATCGTCGCGCAGAAGCGGCGTGCGGCGGCCGTGGGCGTCACGGAATCCTTGTCGCCCTGGATGATGAGCGTCGGTGGCGTGTCGTCATCGATATGCGATATTGGCGAATAGGATTCAGCGTCGCCGTGGCCACGCAGCAATTCGGCGAAATAACCGTTGCCGGAAAGTTCGAGCGCGGGCGAAACGAGCAGCAACGCTTTCGGCGCACCGGTTTTGCAGCGCATCGAGGCCATCGTCAGAAGTTGCGCACCGGCCGACACGCCGTAGCCGGCGATGCGTTGCGCGTCAATATCGAGCGCGTCGGCCTGCTCGTGAATCCACACAAGCGAGGCACACGCATCGTCGAGTGAATCCGCAGGCGTCGCGTGCCCATTGGCCAAGCGGTATTCGATCGAAATTGCCGCTAAGCCGAGTGCTGCAAATTTGCGCGCGGCGTCATCGACCCAAGCGGGTTCGCCGACGACCCAGCCGCCGCCGTGGAACATCAGCACGGCTGGAGGCGGCGCGGTTAAACGTCCGATGTCCGGCGAATACACGTATGCGCCCAGCGTTCGGCCATCGACGTGGCGATAGTCGATGCGTCGCGGTATTGCTGTTTCGGCGTGGGCATTCATAGCGATCGACGCAGCCAGCAATCTCAGTGCGTTATTTCGGTGCGAGCCGGA
>CAZZYA010000051.1:1562-17254 GCA_964658115.1 uncultured Rudaea sp.
CCCCGTCGACGCGGATGACGCTGCCATTCATGTAGCGGTTGCCGAGAATGAATCCGCAGGCATCGGCGAATTCCGCCGACGTTCCGAGGCGCGACGGATACGGTACTTGTGCACAAAGCGATTCGTATACATTCGGCGGCATTCCGTCGACCATCGGTGTGTGGAACACGCCCGGCGCGATTGTCATCACGCGCACGCCGATGCGGGCGAATTCGCGCGCCATCGGTAACGTCATGCCGATGACGCCGCCTTTCGAGGCCGAATACGCGGCTTGTCCGATCTGTCCTTCGTAAGCGGCGATCGAAGCGGTATTGATGATCACGCCACGTTCGCCATCGTCGCCGGGCGTATTCGTCTGCATCAGATTCGCCGCGGACTTGGCGACGTTGAAACTGCCGATCAGGTTCACCATCACCGTCGTCTGAAAGGTCTTCAGCGGCATGGGGCCTTCTTTGCCGAGCACGCGGCCCGCGCCGAGAATACCGGCGCAGTTGATCGCGACGTTGATTCCGCTTAAGTGGTCGGCGGCGTGTTGCAGCGTCGCGGCGACGCCGTCTTCGTTGGTGACATCGGTGCGGAAATAACGCGCGCTTTTTTCACCGATCTCGGCGACGGCGGACTGCGATTTTTCATCGTTGATGTCGAGCAGGCAGACTTTTCCGCCGTTCGCCACGAGGAATTTGGCGACGGCAAAGCCCAAGCCCGAAACGCCACCGGTGACGATCGCCTTGACCTGATCCAATTGCATGAAACGCTCCGTGCTGCGAGGGCGCGTAGTTTAGTGCGCGCCCTCGCGTTTGTCCCGGAGGGTTGGGCTACGCGGCGAGGAAGCCGAGATCGGACGTTGGGAAGCTGTGCACGAACGGGAAAATGGTGTCGATGTCGCAGCTGTTCACGCCGAGCCATTTGGCGAATGTCGCGGAATAGGCGTCGACCGAAACCGATGGAATCATCTGGCCGCGGGCAAGGCAATCGGGTCCGTCGAGTGTCTGGTCCGGGAAGATGCCGCCGCTCGCGCACGGTGCGCCATAAATCGCCTGACCATTCACCGCGCCACCGACGGCGAACTGGATTCCGCCCCACGCGTGATCGGTGCCGCCGCCGTTGGAGTTGAGCGTGCGCGCGAATTCGCTGAGCGTGAACGTCGTCACCGATTTGTCCATGCCGATGGCTTTCGTTGCGTTGTAGAACGACTGCACCGCGTCGGCGATCGTCGAAAACAGGAACGGTTGTCCCGTGTCCGGATCGAGCTGGCCGTCGTGCGTGTCGAAGCTGCCGAAGTTAAGGAAGAAAATCTGACGTTTCGCTTTGAGCGTGCTTTGCACGGAGATGATCTTCGCGATTTCCTGCAACGAATCGGCAACGGGATTCGTGCCGGGCGCGGGAAAATAACTCGACACGTCGGTCGCGCCACCGAGTGCGGTGCTGAGCGAGTTGTACCAATCGATCGAATTCGACAGCGTCTTGGCGTACGTGCGCGACAATGGATCGGCGTATGTCTGATTGAGCAGATCCATCAGCGCGTTCATTCGCGTGGTGCCGGCCGCGCCGCCGTAATTCTGCAGTTGCGCCGGACCGCCCGGTGTCACCGTGTATGGCTGCACGTTCTGTCCCGCCTGAAAACGGTTCTGGCCGCCGAGCGAGAGTGACATCGGAATCGTCATGCCGGGATTGAGCACGCTCAGTCGATCGGCGACGAGTCCGCCCCAGCCGACGATGCCGTTCTCCGCTGGTTGACCGTATTGCCATTGGCCTTGCTGGTCGGCATGCGAGAACAACTGCGGCGGCAACGGATAGCCGGCGGTGTTGTACTGATTCTTCGTCGTGGGCTGAACCAGCGTGCCGGTGTTGGCGACGAATGCGAGATTGCCCGCATTGAACAGATCCGCCAGCGCGGATGCCTGCGGGTGCACGCCGTAGGTTTGGCCGTGCACGAGCGGATTCTTTTCGGTGATCGAAACCAGATCCGCTTTCTCGATGCCGACACCGCCCGCGTTCTGATGTCCGCGCGAGGCGATGTACGTGTTGAAGCGCGAGGTATCGCTCGGAATCAGCAGATTGTACGAGTCGTTGCCACCGAGCAGGAAAATGCAGACGAGCGCTTTGTAGTCGTCGACGGGCGGATAGCTTGGGCATGTTTGCGCCAACGCGGCGTTGACCATTCCCATCTGCGTGAGGAACGCGGTGCCGGTCGAGCAGGCGAGCGTCGAGCACAAGGTGTTGCGGAGGAATTCGCGACGTTTCATGGCAGCCTCACTTCTGGATCGAAAATTCGGGCGAGGCGAGCAGCACCTGCAGCGCACTCGTCACGCGTTTGGTGGGATCGGTCGACACATTGGTGACGAGGTTGATCATCGTCGCGCGCATTGCCGCGCTCATGCTTCCGTACATGAGATCGTGACTGAGCTGATCGACCAGCGCGCTCGGTGTCGCGGCGATCGCGACGAGCGAAGAAATGTCGATCGCGACCGTGCTGTCGTCGTTGCCACTCGCGCCGAGGTATTGGTTGGCACGCAGGTTCAAATCGTTCGCGACGGCGACCACGCTGCTTTCGCCGGAAATCTGGAACTCCGGGCCGAACAATCCCGCATCGGCCATCTCTCCGGGCGGCAAATAGTCGGGCAGATAGAAGTTGAATACCGACGGCGCATCCAGCGGTGCCTGCCCGTAACGTTGCGACGGCGACGGAATGGCATAGATTCCGTCCGTCGCCGTGGCGCCGTAGTAACGCCATAACGCCGTCAATTTAGTCAGCGGTTCGCGCAACTTGCCGAACACGAGCGAATTGCCGGTGACGCCGGTCGTGGCTTCGGTGTCGGTGAGAATCGCCGTGACTACCGCACCGAGATCGCCGTACACGCCGTGACCGTTGTCGTCGAACACATCCACCACGCGCTCGATGTATTGCGGCGACGGATTGCTCGTCACGAGTCTCTGGATCAATTGCCGCGAAATGAACGGCGCGGTGTTGTGATGATTGGCGAGAATGTTGACGAGCTGCTTGATGTCGCCGACGGAATCCGGATCGACCTGATCGCAGTTCGGCGTTGGATTGTCGATGACGATACCGTCGACCGTCGTCTTCGGGTTTTCGTCGTGATGACCTTCGTAGCACGACATCGGCATCCACATCGCCGGCGAATAATGCGGCCCGGTGTTCACGGTGGCGGTCCAGCCGTTTGGAACGATGAAATTCCAGCTCAGACCCGTGAACGTGCGCGCGTTGGCTGTGATCACACTCGGTGGATACGTCGGCACCGGATTGCCATCGACGATCACGGGCGAAAAATCCGGATTGCGTTCGATCAGACCGATCGAAAAAAGCTGCATCACTTCGCGCGCGTAGTTTTCGTCGGGCGACAATCCCGAACCTTGCGGGAACTGCCCTTCGTTGTGGATGTACGTCAGCATCTTGCCCATCGCCGGGCTGTAAGTGACGTCGGTGAGAAGCGTGTTGATCGTGCCGCCGTGAAAGGCGTCGTCGTCGTCGTAGTAGCCGAAGGCGTCGCGGGCGAGCACGTCGTAATATTCCGACAGCGACACCGGATCGCCAGCGAGCCGGTTGCCCTGATCGGACGCGACCATGATCTGGCTCAATTCCCACGCCACGCGCTGACGCAACTGATCCGTGCCCGTCACGGAATTCTTGAACCAGATCTGCATCCGGTCCTTCTGTCCCGGCTTGCTGTTGTCCGCATCGAGCGCTTCGACGTACGGACGCTCGAGCGTCGTCGGCATCGACAATTGTTGCTCGATCCACTGACCGACGCCGATGCCGCGCAGCCGTGTGATCTCGGCCTGCGTCGGCCCGAATGTCGCCATCGTGAGGAAGCGGGCGGCGGCGGCATCGCTTGCCGGCGCATCGGCGACGACCTGGAAATTACCTTGGAAGATGAGATCGTAAGCCGCGGCGGGCAGCGCGAATAGAGCTAACAGCGCGGCGAAAAGATAAAGCGGAACCAAGCCGCCGAAACGGCGGACGCAACGAATGAACATGACCAACCTCCCGAACGTGTCGAGTCGCGCGCGGAGAAATCCGCGCGCCCATCAAGCATTCGAAAGACCGGTCTTCTTCAACTGCTCGGAGCGCAATCAACGCGCGCACGTTGCATCGGTTGACACTACAAATCGCGCAGAAAGAATCGATCGCAACTGAAATGGCCCGTGCTGCCGATCGCCGCGGGAATATTTTTGAATCCGTGCCGGGCGTACAGATGCTGCGCGGCATCCATGCCGGTGAGCGTTTCGAGATAGCACTGCGCGTAACCGAGCGCGCGCGCGGCGTTCATGCAATGCTCGATCGCCGCACCGCCCGCACCGAGACCGCGCAACGCCGGCAGGAAATACATTTTGCGCAGTTCGCAGATGTCGTCGACGAGCGGCGCGATGCCGGCGCCTCCACAAACGACGCCGTTGCGTTCGATGACAAAATACGCATGGCGCGGTCGCGCGTAGGCCTCGGCCATCGCATCGACTTCCGCATCGTGGATCGCGAAACCCGGACCCGATGCGCCGAACTCCGTCATCACGATTCGGATGATGTTCGCCATCGCCGCGTTGTCCGCCGGCGCTATTGGACGGATCGAGAAATTCACGACGCGCCGATCACAGCGGGCGACGGAAATCGAGGTCGTAGCGCGAGCCGTGAACCAGCACATGTACGCGCAGATTCGTGATGCTGATCGGCCCGCTCGGGTCCGCGTCGGCGACATTGGAATGACCGACGTCGGTCGGATCCACGACGGTGATGCCGCCGCTGCCGACGACATCCATCACGTTATCCGGACCGATCAGCGCCGCGGTGTCCGCATCGATTCCGATGCCCAGCGCGAACGGATTCAGCGCGAGCGCACCGAGCAGACGGCCGAGACGATCCGCACTCGCGCCGCCCTGATCGATGACGAGACGGTTGGAAAGCCCGAGCCCCGGCGCGAGATTGACGTTACCCATGCGCGGCGTCGCGCCTTGGGCACCACCGGCGAGCATATGTTCGGCGAGAATCGGCGCTGCCGCACCGACAGCGCCCACGGCCATGCCTTCCGCATTGCGCTTGCGCAGCAGGCGCGCGAGCGGCGTGCCGCCGACGATCGTGGACATGCGCAACGCCTGATCCGCGCACAACAGTACGAGGTCGGCCTGTTCGATGATCGCGGAAACCGACGGCGCTTCGCAATCGGAGCGCTTGCTCAGGCGCACGCGATGGATCTGATGCGCGCCGTTTCCCGCCAGCCGCGCATCGACGTCATCGATGGTCGAATCATCCGGCGCGGCGCTGATGAGCACGATGTTCGCGCGATCGCCGAGCAGTCCGATGATGCGTTTGTAGATACCGGTCTCGCCGGCGCTGCGCACGGTTGTACCGATGGCGATGAGATAACCGCGGGACTGATCGGGGGCGAGGCGTGCGGGCATGTCAGTGCGATTCCAGCAAGGCGTTCAACGTAGCGTCGAGGGCGTGCAACGGTGCATCGGATTGCGTCAGCGCAGGCAAATTTTCGCGAAGCATCGCGCCGAGCGTGCGTTTGCGTGTGGAGTCGTTAGCCACGTCGACCGCCGTTTCGATCATCGATGCGATGGAATCGCATATTAGCTCGCCGCCGCCGATCTGTTGCAACATGCCCATCGTTTGCCGGCCGCGCATGAATTCGCCGGGATGCGTGACGACCGGTAAACCGCAATGCAGGGCATCGAGACTGACGTTGCCGCCGGAGAAGCGCAGGCTGTCGAGCACGACGTCGCCCGCGAGCAGCACTTGCAGGAATGCTTCGCGCGATCGCATCGGCAGGAAGCGTGTGCGCGCCGCGAAATCGAGTCCATGTTCGGAGAAATGCAGCGCCAGTCGCTGCCGCACGATGCGGCGCGCGCCGCTGTCGACGCCGTCGAAAAAAATCAGGGTTGCGCGCGGGTCCCTGGTGAGTACGCCCGCATAGACCGCGTCGTTGTCGGGGTGCAGTTTGAACAACGAATGAGGCACCAGATACAGCGGTCCGGATATCGGCAATCCGAGTGCGTCGCGCGACGATGCCGCTGGAATCGGCGGCGACAGGTAACGCGTGCCTAGCCCAGGCAAGGTCATCAATCGTTCGCTGTAATGATCATGCGCCGACGCAGGCTCCATCGCTGCACATGAGAGAAAAACATCGATGGTCGGCAGACCGCTCGTGACTGGATGGCCCCAACCACAAATCTGCACTGGGGCGAGTCGGAATGCGGCGAGCGCGGCGGTTCGATAATCCAGACCGAGTTCGGGATACACGATGATGTCGGCGCCGACGTCGTGCAACGCTCGCACATTCTGCGACACCGAACCGTTTAACGTGAGTTCGCTGCTCGAGGCGCGACTCAGGCGTTCGGTGAGTTCATCACGACGATCGCCAATGTTGACGAGGACGACATCCCAATCGCGCGCGGCGATGTGTTCGATCCACGCCGAAAAATAGGAACCCACCGTGCATTGATGAAACAGACTCGACACAAATGCGATCCGTCGCGAATGACGCGTCGTCGACGCTTTTTTTGGCGCCGCGGCGTTGAGCGATTGCGACCACCACGTTCCGAATTCGCGTTGCAACGTCCGATCGTTTTCGCCCTGGTACGCGAGATAGAAATTGCTCCAGAGCAACGCATCGGCGTCGACGTTTTCCCCCGCGATCGTGGTCGGTGGATAGCGTTCGACCAACGTGTGCAATCGATCGGCGAATCGATTCCGTATCGGTGCGATCGCGTGTGACGATGCATAGGCCGACGGCAACGCGAGCGCGTGCGACAACGCGAGTCGAAGTTCGTGCGCCGCGACGCGTTCCGACGTCTTCGCGCGCATCAGCCATTGATCGGAAAATTCCATCGCGCCGAACGCGCGCAATTTCGCGGCGAACGCGAGTGTCCAGTCCGCGCTCGGGCGATCGATGCGGCGAGCGATTGCCATCGCGTCCTGCGATGCGCCCGCCTCGACGAGCAGCATTGACGCGCGTTGTCGTTGTTCGTTGTCGCCGGAACTTGCGATCGCGGTGAGTCTTGCGACGGCCTTGTCATCGTTGCCGACGGCGATCAATTGTTCGGCGAGAAGCAATGTCGCTGCGAGATCGCGCGGATCGATCGTCAGCGCTGCCTCGAGCGCTACGATCGCCTCATGCGGACGACCGTTCGCGGCCAGCACCAGTCCCATATTGAAGCGCGCGGACGGATTTTTCGGATTCGCTTCGATCGCGTTTCGATACGCGGAAAGCGCTATCTCGGGATTCGTCGATTTGTTTTCGTTACCGATGCGTACCCAGCACTCCGAGAGCGTTTGCGCGAGTTTCGGATTCGCACCGCGCCGATCGAGCAGCCAGCGCAGATCATCGGCGGCGACGTGCCAGTGCTCAAGTTTCAGCGCCGCGTTGACGCGCAGCATTCTTGCCTCGTCGGTTTCGAGAGCGTCCGCGGCGAAGGTCAGCGTTGCCTCGAAGTCGCCGCGCGCGAACGCGGCGCGCGCGCGGGCGAGCGTCACGCCGCGGCTTTCCCGACTTTGCTGCCGTTGTCGCGCTGAAGCTGCGCGCTGAGCCATTGGCCTGTGGCGACGAGACGATCGAGATCGATGCCGGTCGCGATGCCCATGCCGTGCAACATATAGACGACGTCTTCGGTCGCGACATTGCCGCTCGCACCCTTCGCGTATGGACAACCGCCCGTGCCGGAAACGGCGGAGTCGACGACGGCTACGCCGAGTTCGAGACACGCGAGAATGTTCGCCAACGCCTGTCCGCGCGTGTCGTGGAAATGCACGGCGAGATCGCCGATGGGCACTGCGCCGGCAACCGCGGCCAGCATCGCGTTCGCTTTCGCGGGCGTGCCGATGCCGATCGTGTCGCCAAGGGAAATTTCATAGCACCCCAGGTCGTGCAAACGCTTCGCGACGCGTACGACATCCTTCACCGGCACATCGCCTTGATACGGACAACCGAGCACCGTCGACACATAACCGCGAACCGCGACGCCATCGGCCTTCGCGCGTTCCATGACCGGCGTGAAGCGTTCGATCGATTCGTCGATCGACGCATTGATGTTCTTGCGGTTAAACGCTTCGCTGGCAGCGGTGAACACGGCGATTTCAGTCACACCAACAGCGCGTGCACGCTCGTAACCTTGCAGGTTCGGCACCAGCACCGGATAGCGCACACCGGGTTTTTTGCGGATGGCCGTATATACGTCCGTTGCGTCGGCGAGTTGCGGCACCCATTTCGGGCTGACGAAACTGGTCGCTTCGATGGTCTGCAAGCCGGTATCGGACAGGCGATCGATCAACTCGATCTTCACCGGCGTCGGCACGATTGCTTTTTCGTTCTGCAAGCCGTCGCGCGGACCGACTTCGACGATGCGGACATGGCCCGGCAATTTCGTCATGGGTTCTTTTTCGCGTTGTGCTGCGACTGGATCACGGTCTGCTCGTATTCGGCCGGCGTCTGGTTCACGCGGTTCAGCACCATGCCGGGCTTGACGGTGAATATGGCGTCACCGCGGACGATTTCCAGCATGGCGGCGCGGTCGCCGCGAACGAAAACGTGGAGCTCGCTGGCGGTTTTGCTCACGGTTCCTTCGAGTTTTCCGTCGACGACGAGTTTGGCGACGGCCTTGTCATCGACGCTGCTCACCTCGATCCTATTGCCGTGCGCGCTGTAGCGAGCGAAAAAAAACGACTTCTGCGGCGTCGGACTGATGCCATACGGAGTTTTGAGTTCGACGAGCCCTTTCAACGCTGTATCCGCGACGACCAGATAATCCTTGCCTTTGTCGTGGACGTAATTCACGGGCACGTGGATCTGCTTGAACGGCGCGCCGATTTCCGGTTGATCGAGCACCGTGAATTTGCAGTCCTGATCGATCCAGAATGCGCCGGGTTTATCGGACGGTGACTCCTCGAACGACCACAAACCTTTCCAGTGCGCGTCGCAGGTTTCGATGTTGTCGCCGAGCGGCGATTCGAAACGCGTTTCGTCGCAGCCCGACAAAATCAATGCGAGCAATGCAGTCGCAGCAAGCCGATTAGTGCGCATCGGTGAACTTCACCAGAACGGTATCGGCTTCGACGAAATCGCCCGCCGCCGCATTGACACTCGCGATGATGCCCGCGTGCGGCGCCTTCAGCGCGATTTCCATTTTCATCGCTTCCATCACGAGCAATTCCTGGCCCGCTGCGACTTCGTCGCCGGATTTCGCGCGCACGACGACGATGCGTCCGGGCATTGGCGCGGTCAGCCGATCGTCATTGCGGAGCGCGGTTTTCGTGAATGCATACGCATCGACGCGCTGCAGGTTCGTGCGGTTTTCGCCATCGTGAAGCAGAACGCGATCGCGCGATACGTGCGCGCGGAAACGCCGACCGACGCCATTGAATTCACCGCTGATCGCGTCACCTGTTTTCTTCGCGCGCTTCACCGAGCAGCGCTGATCGCCGATCGTCAGCGCGTAATCACTCGGGTTGCCGATGGCGACGACATCGATGCGTTCGCCGTCGCGCTGGAAAGCAATCACGCGACGGCCCGGATGGCCCATGCGCCACGTATCGCGGATCGACCATGGCGAGTGTGGATCGTCGGGCGATGAAGCGGGGCTCGCCGCATCCGAAAGCAACACCGCCAGCGCCGCAGCGAACAGTGAAGCGATCTGCTTCGTCTCGGCGGTCGGCAAAAACTCATCGAGATGCCGATCGAGATAACCGGTGTCGATGCGACCTTCGACGACGGCGGGATGGCGCACGAGCCGCTCGAGGAATTCGATATTGGATTTGAGGCCGACGATATCGCACTGCGCAAGCGCTTCGCGCATACGCTGCAACGCGTCGGCGCGCGAGTGGTCCCACACGATCAGTTTGGCGATCATCGGATCGTAGAAGATCGTCACGGTGTCGCCTTCGACGACGCCGGCATCGATGCGCACGTGTTCGCTCGGCGCCGGCAAACGCAGCTCGCGCAATTTGCCGGAATCGGGCAGGAAATTTTTCTGCGGATCTTCGGCGTAAAGACGCAATTCGATCGCATGACCGTCGGCCGCCAGCGGTTTGGTGCGCAACAGCGACTCCGGCAATGCGTCGCCGGCGGCGACGCGGAGTTGCAGTTCCACCAGATCAAGATGCAGCGTCATCTCGGTAACCGGATGCTCCACCTGCAATCGCGTGTTGATCTCCATGAAAAAGAATTCGCCGTTCGGCGCGACGATGAATTCAACCGTGCCGGCATTGACGTAATTCAACGCGCGTCCGGCTGCGATCGCCGCATCGCCCATGCGCGCGCGCAGATCGGGCGTGACGAACGGCGAGGGCGTTTCCTCCAGCACTTTCTGGTAGCGCCGCTGCGCGGAACATTCGCGCTCGTTGAGATGAACGATGTGGCCGTGCTTGTCGCCGAAAATCTGGAATTCGATGTGGCGCGGGGTCTCGATGTAACGTTCGAGCAACACGCGATCGCGGCCGAAGGCGTTCTTTGCTTCGCGTTGACACGATTCGAGCGACGCGCCGAATTCATCGATCGAGCGCACGATGCGCATGCCTTTGCCGCCGCCGCCGTGCGCCGCTTTGATCATCAGCGGAAAACCGATGCGCTGCGCTTCGTGCGCGAGCGTCTGCGGATTCTGATCTTCGCCGGTGAAGCCCGGAACGACCGGCACCTTGTGCGCGCTCATCAAATCTTTTGCGCCGGCTTTGGAACCCATTTTTTTCATCGAATCGGCGGACGGCCCGATGAAAACGATGCCCGCGCGTTCGACCGCTTCGACGAAATCCGCATTCTCGGAAAGGAATCCGTAGCCGGGATGAATGGCTTGCGCGCCGGATTTTTTGGCGACGTCGATGATCACGTCGCCGCGCAGATACGAATCGGAGGGGCGCGGACCGCCAATCGGCCACGCTTCGTCAGCGAGGCGCACGTGTTGCGCGCCGGCATCGGCTTCGGAATAGACCGCGACGGTATGGATGCCTAAACGTCTACACGTCCGAATGATGCGGCAGGCGATTTCGCCGCGGTTCGCGATGAGCACACGCGTGAACATCATTCGCCTTCCCAATAATCGGCTTTGTCGCGCAGTCGGCCGACATGACGGAAACCCTCCGAGGTTCCGTCCGCATTGCGTTGTTTTTCGGAAACGGAGAACTTCTTCGAATCCGGATATTGGCAGATTTCGGGATTGATCATCGTGCTCACGGCAAGAAAACGCAGTGGAGCGTCGCCGGTGTTGATGATCTGGTGCGCCGTGGTTTCGTCGCCGGACGGACAGGAAACGACGTCGCCCGCGCGCAACGGCAGACGTGCGTCGGCAAAACGAACTTCGCCAACTCCTTCGAGAACGAAAAACATTTCTTCGTTGACGCAATGGCTGTGAAACGGAAATGCCGCCGCGCCGGGCGGAATCTCCGTCACGTTATAACCGAGCTTCTTCGCGCCGAGTGTCGGTGCGATTTCGGCCACGCGCGCGTCGAAATTCTGTTTCGCGTCGTCGGGCGCCGCGTACGCTTTCGGACGCGACGTGAATTCCAGCGCGTCCACATTGACGATACGACGCGCCATCAACCGAGGTCTTTTTCGGGCTGGTGACAAACCGCTTCGAGGTTGTGTCCGTTCGGACAGATCACGAAAGCCGCGTAATAATCCTGGTGAAAATGCGGCCGCACACCGGGTGCGCCGTTGTCTCTTGCTCCGCCTTCGATCGCGTGCTTATAGAACTCGCGCACGGAAGCGCGCGTGGGTGCGTTGAACGCGAAATGCACGCGACCTTTGACAGGCTCGCCGGTTCCGATCCAGAAGTACGGCTTTCCGGCTTTACCGAATCCCGCGTGCGCTTCTGCGCCGGATTGTTCCGGTGTCACTTCCATCATCAACGTGATGCCGAGCGGCATCAGAGCGCGCTTGTAGAACTCGACACTGTGTTTGTAATCCTTGACCGCAAAACCGACATGATCGATCACTTTTTTCTCCTTGAATCAGCCGTTCCACTGCGCCTTGCGTTTGGACAGAAATGCGCCGATGCCTTCTTGTCCTTCAGCTGAAACGCGAAGGCGCGCGATGAGCGCTGCATTGTCCGCGTCCACGCCGGCTGCCGACAAGTCGGACGTGGTAGCGATGCGCGCGACCAGTTTTTTCGCTTGCGTTTGCGCGAGCGGTCCGCCGTTGCGCAGCAGCGCGAGCGTCTCATCGATGCGCGAGTCGAGTTGCGCGGCAGGCACGCAGTGATGCACCAGTCCGATGCGATGCGCTTCGACGGCATCGAAAATTTCGGCGGTGAGAAATAGCCGCCGCGCCTGCCGCGCGCCGATCGCGGAAACGACATAGGGCGAGATAACCGCAGGCACGAGTCCGAGCTTCACTTCGGTAAGCCCGAACTTCGCGGCGTCAGAGGCGATCACGATGTCGCAGCACGCGATCAAGCCGACGCCACCGCCATACGCCGCGCCGTGCACGCGCGCGATCGTCGGTTTCGACAAATCGTTCAACGTGCGCATGAGCTTGGCGAGACGTTGCGAATCGGTGCGGTTGTCGTCTTCCGACAGGCTCGCCATGCGGCGCATCCAGTTCAGATCGGCGCCGGCGGAAAACGACGCACCATTGCCGGTAAGCATGACGGCGCGGATCTCCGCATCGTGATCGAACTTGGTCAGTGCATCGGTGAGTTCGACGATCAGTTCGTCATCGAAGGCGTTGTGGACATCGGGTTTGTTCAGTGCGATGCGCGCCACACGACGATCAACGGAAATTTCGATAAATCTGGACATGCCCTGATGATAGCGAAGTCGCGCGCGCCGTCTCGTCCAGTTGCGTCAGCAAATGAGAACCATTATCATTTCGATGACGTTTCACGTCGGCAGGACTATATGGTGCGTTGGCTGATTCCGGTTGTTCTGTTGAGCGCGGCTGCTTCGGCGAACGCGCAGGAGTACGAAGCCAAACTCGCGATCAAGGATCACAAGTTCGAGCCGGCGCAACTGAGTGTGCCGGCCAACACGAAGATCAAACTTCTGGTGCAGAACCAGGATGCGACGCCCGAGGAATTCGAGAGCGCCGATCTCAATCGCGAAAAAGTCGTCACCGGCAACAACAGCATCACGGTGATCCTCGGTCCGCTCGATGCCGGCAAATATCATTTCTTCGGCGATTTCCATCAGGAAACCGCGCAAGGCGATCTTCTCGTCAAGTAGATACACGCATGCTTGGAACCGGTCTTCTTGTTTTTCGCGAAGTGCTCGAGGCGGCGCTGATAGTCAGCATCGTCTGCGCGGCGACGCGCGGCGTTCCACATCGCGGAAAGTGGATCGCGATCGGCATCGCGTCCGGCGTGATCGGCGCGATTCTCGTTGCGCTGTTCGCGGATGTGATCGCGCAAGCGGTGAGCGGCATCGGACAGGAATTGTTTAACGCGACCGTGCTGCTCGCGGCCGTCGTGATGATCGCGTGGCATGCGATCTGGATGTCGAGTCACGGCCGCGAACTGGCAACTCAGATGAAAGCCGTCGGTAGCGAAGTTCAGTCGGGCAGCCGGCCGTTGTCGGCGTTGCTGATCGTCGTTGCGATCGCGGTGTTGCGCGAAGGTTCGGAAATCGTGCTGTTTCTGTATGGACAAGCCGCGAGCGGGGCGAGTCCGCTGGCGATCGCCGGCGGAATTGCGATCGGAGTTGCGTGCGGAGTGGCGGTCGGGTTTCTGCTGTATTTTGGATTGCTCGGCATTCCGATGCGATATTTTTTCTCGGCGACGAATTGGTTGATGCTGCTGCTGGCGGCGGGATTGGCATCGCAGGCGGCGGGTTTCCTGATTCAGGCCGATGTGTTGCCGGCATTTGGGAATCGCGTGTGGGATTCGTCGTTTTTGCTGACGAATACGTCGCTGGTGGGGAAGACGTTGCATACACTCATTGGGTATGACGCGCAGCCTGCCGGGATGCAGCTTTTGTTTTATGCGGTTACTGCGGGTGCTATCGCGATTGGGATGAGGGTTTGGGGTGGGGTGAAGACTTCGCCACGAGTTGTTGCGGGCGCTTAGCGCGTTCCCGAGCGGAAGCTCCGCGCTTATCAAACTCTCAAAAAAGCAAGCTAACAAGTGCGCGCGGTCACATCCGAAACACCCCAAACCGCCCCCGCTCAATCGGCGCATTAAGCGCCGCAGAAATCGCCAACCCCAACACGCGCCGCGTATCCGCCGGATCAATCACTCCATCATCCCAAAGCCGCGCCGTCGCGTAATACGGATGCCCCTGCCGTTCGTACTGATCGCGAATCGGTGCCTTGAACGCTTCTTCCTCTTCTTTCGTCCACGTCTTGCCGGATGACTCAAGCCCATCGCGTCGCACCGTGGCCAGCACCGACGCGGCCTGTTCTCCACCCATCACCGAAATGCGCGCATTTGGCCACATCCAGAGGAATCGCGGCTGATAACCGCGTCCGCACATCGCGTAATTGCCGGCGCCGAAACTCCCTCCAATGATCACGGTGAACTTCGGCACGTGCGAGCAGGCAACGGCCGTCACCATTTTTGCGCCGTCCTTCGCGATGCCGGCGTTTTCGTATTTTTGCCGACCATGAATCCGGTAATGTTCTGCAAAAAGACCAGCGGAATATGGCGCTGATTGCACAGCTCGATGAAATGCGCGCCTTTCAGCGCGGACTCGGCGAACAGAATCCCGTTGTTGGCGACGATGCCGACCGGATAGCCGTATAAATGGCTGAATCCGCAGACGAGCGTCTTGCCGTAGCGCGCTTTGAATTCCTGGAATTCGGAACCGTCGACGATGCGCGCGATGATTTCGCGAATGTCGAAGGGACGGCGCGTGTCTTGCGGGATAACGCCGTAGAGATCGCCGCTCGGATAGCGCGGCTCTTCGAGTTCGCGAATCGCGACAGGCAACGATTTTCGTCGGTTCAGCGTGGCGACGATGTCGCGCGCGATGGCGAGTGCGTGCTGATCGTTCTCGGCGAAATGATCGGCGACACCCGAGATGGACGTATGCACATCGGCGCCGCCGAGTGATTCGGCGTCGACCACTTCGCCGGTCGCGGCCTTCACCAGCGGCGGACCGCCGAGAAAAATCGTGCCTTGCTCTTTGACGATGACGGTTTCGTCGCTCATTGCCGGCACATACGCGCCGCCGGCGGTGCACGATCCCATCACCACGGCGATTTGTGGGATGTTTAGCGAACTCAATCGCGCCTGGTTGTAAAAAATACGGCCGAAATGTTCGCGGTCGGGAAATACTTCGTCCTGCAGCGGCAGGAATGCGCCGCCGGAATCGACGAGATACAAACACGGCAGTCGATTTTCGAGCGCGATTTCCTGAGCGCGTAAATGCTTTTTCACGGTGATCGGAAAATACGTGCCGCCTTTCACGGTCGCGTCGTTGGCGACGATGACGACTTCGACGCCTTTCACCCGACCGATGCCGGTGACGATGCCAGCGCAGGGTGCTTGGTTGTCGTACATGCCGTGCGCGGCGAGCGGTGAAAATTCCAGAAACGGCGAACCGGCATCGAGCAGTGCGCGGATGCGTTCGCGCGGCAGCAGCTTTCCACGTTCGGTATGTTTGGTGCGCGCTTTTTCGCCGCCGCCGAGTGCGGCGGTGTCGAGCTGCGATTTCAAGTCGTCGACGACACTGCGCATGTGCGCGACGTTGGCCTGAAACTCCGGCGATTTCGTGTCGAGCTGCGATTCGATGACGGGCATGGCGATCGGTCGGAGAG
>CAZZYA010000052.1:0-17245 GCA_964658115.1 uncultured Rudaea sp.
GAACGGTTTCGCCAAGCTATTGCATCCCGACGATGTAATTGCCGAGGAACGCGTGCGCCGCCGCCACATCAGCGATAACGTGCGCTACGACATCGACTATCGCCTGCGCGATGCGAATGGCCGTTACCGCTGGTTCCGCGCCATGGCCGAAACGTGCCGCGATGAAAATGGCATGGCATTGTCGATGGCAGGCACCCTGAGTGACATCGATGCACTCAAGTTCGCCGAACGCGAACTGCTCGAACAGCGCAATCAGCTCGAACGCGTTACGCGCGAGCTGCAGGACATGTCCATCCGGCTCATCAATTCGCAGGAAAGTGAGCGTCGCCACATTGCGCGGGAATTGCATGACCAAACCGGCCAAACGCTGACCGCCGCGGTTCTCGATCTCGAATTCTGGCGCGGCAAAGGCGTGCCGCCGGAAGAAGTCGAACAGGTACTCGCCTCGGTCAAGCGCGCACTCGCCGAAATACGCGACATATCATTGCAGTTGCGTCCGCCCCTGCTCGACGAAGCCGGTCTCGACAACGCACTGCGCGCCTATCTCGAACGTCAGGCCGCGGCCGGAAAATTCGAGATGACGTTCTCGAGCGAAGGTCACACACGGCGGCTCAAGACGCAGATCGAAATCACCGCGTTCCGTCTGGTGCAGGAAGCGGTCACCAACATCGTGCGTCACGCCAAGGCCGCGTTCGTCGACGTATCGCTGAAGACGAGTTCGTCGGATCTGGTGATTCGCATCAGCGACAACGGCAGCGGCTGCGTGGCAACCGAAGCGCTCACGAATGCGACGAGCGGTTCGAGTCTGGGCCTCATCAGCATGAATGAACGCGCTGCACTCGTCGGTGGGCGCTGCGAATTCATTTCCTCACCCGGCATCGGCAGCATCGTTCTCGCGCGCTTGCCGCTCGACTGATCCTGCTTCTTTCGCGAAGTGAGACACACGTCTCATCTCCGACCCCGAAACGACCTCAATTCCCGGCCTTCCCGGCCGATATGTGAGATGCCATCTCACGAAACAGGGGTCGGAAATGTATACACGTATACTCAAGCGCGTCACTTATGCAGCGTGTGCGCTCGCGAGCATTCTGCCGGCCGTCGCATCGGCGAGCATGAGCATGCAAGCGCAGCGGCTGCGTCCGCCGCCGGCTTTTTCGTCGCCTAAAGTCGCCATCTCCGGCGCGGTCGTCAGCGGTGACTGGATTGCGGTCTTCGATCGATCCAGCGGATTCGAGGGCGGCGGACAGGTGATGCTCTATCACCACGTCGGCAAGCAGTGGGACTATGCGCAATCGTTGGCGCCGCCGGATGCGGAGTCGTGTTCGGACTCGATGGCGATGAGCGGCGATCTGCTGTTCGTTTCGTGTCCGCGTGCGTTCGATCAGGAACACGGCGTATATATGGGCGTGGTTGTCGTCTACGCGCAGTCGGGCGGACAGTGGCAACCCGCGCAAACGATCTCGAGCGCAACCGGCTTTTACGGCAATCCGGGATTCGGCGCTTCACTCGCCGTCTCAGGCGACCGGTTATTTATCGGTTACACGGGCTATGCGCCGATGTCCGATCCCGTCGTTTACGGCGACGTTGAGGTATTCGACCTCAGTGCCGGATTACCCGCGACTTATGTCATGCAAATTCTTCCCGACACCTCCGTCGCGTACGCGAACTTCGGATCGAGTCTCGCCGCTTCCAACGGAATGCTCGCCGTCGGTGCCAATGACGCGAACCTGGATGGCATCGGCGACAGCGCGGGTATTGTCTATACGTTCGAATCTTCGGACGGCGACTGGGTGCAACGCTCGATGCTGACCTCCCCGCACCCGCAAGCCTATGACAGCTTTCCTTCCGCGCTCGCGTTCCAGCAGTTGCGTCTCGTCGCCGGCAGCGCCACCAACGGCGCGACGGATGCCGATGGTTCGCTCGGTGCCGCGTTCGCATACGATGGCAGTGGCGGAGAGCTTTCGCTCGCCGACGTACTGATGCCTGCGACGGCCGAGACCGATACCTTCTTCGGGCAATCGCTGGCCAGCGTGGGCAACACGGTGTTCGTCGGCGAACCCAACGGCGGTACCGGCGGTCACGTGCATGTCTACAACAGCGCCGCACCCGGTTGGACGCACACGTCGTCCTTCATGGTTCCGACATCGGCGGACGGCGATCAATTCGGATTCGACGTATCCAGCGACGGCAAGACGCTGGTGGTGACCGCGCTGGAACGTCCTGAATCCGGGCCCGGATCGGTCTACGTTTACGATGCGCCACCCACCGACCAGATCTTCGGCGAGGGCAGCGAGCCCTGATTGCGGCGGCCGGGGGGTTTAGGCCGTCCGGTTTTTACCGGGGTAGGGCTTTTCCTAGTCCGCCCAATGGATTAGAATAGGCGGCTACCCAATCCATAACCCTGATTGCCGCCATGAAAGTTCTGTCCTCGCTCAAGTCCGCTAAACAGCGCCATCGCGATTGCAAAATCGTCCGTCGTCGCGGCAAGGTGTTCGTGATCTGCAAGAGCAATCCGCGTTTCAAAGCGCGTCAGCGCTGAGGCGTCACGACCTAGAAAGCACTTCAAAAAGGCCGCGTAAGCGGCCTTCGTGTTTTACGAAGTTCGATAACGTTCGCGGGTTTCGTCGTGGAAATGGCGGAACAAATCTGCTACAAAACGCAATCGAATCCGCCCGCGAGTCCGCGGCGACGCCGCTGAAGGAGTCCGCTATGAATACGCGTTTTCTCGTATCGATCGGAATTTTGGTTTCCGCGGCCGGTTTTCATGCCGCCCCGGCGAAAGCCGACACGCTACTCGTCGATCGCGTGAAGGAAGAGCGCTCGATGGCTACGCCACGCCGCGGCATGACCATGGCGCAAGTCGAGCGCAACTACGGCGCGCCGACGGACAAGATGCCAACCGCTGGCGGCGATACGGCGCTTCACCCGCCGATCAATCGCTGGGTGTATCCCAATTACATCGTGTATTTCGAGCGCAATCACGTGATCAACAGCGTCGCGCAACGCGCCACGCCGAGCGAGTTGGGCGTCAAGACCACGCCATCTACTTCCGACTGAGATGACCCATGCCTTCCGCCTGCCCGCGGAGTGGGAACCGCAGGCAGGCGTGCTGCTCGCCTGGCCACACGCCGACACCGACTGGGCCGAGCGTCTCGCCGATGTCGAAACCACCTGCACTGAACTCGTCGCCGCCATCGCGCGATTCGAACGCGTGCTTTTGTGCGTCGGCGACGATGAGGTGCGCGAGCGGGCATCATCGTTGTTGCAAAGTGCGGGCGCCGACCTGGCTCGCGTGCAATTCATCGATATCGAATACGACGATACCTGGCTCCGCGATTCGGGGCCGATTTCGCTACGAGCAAGTACTTCGTTCCGCTTGCTCGACTTCCGCTTCACCGGCTGGGGCGGCAAGTTCGCCGCCGCACGCGATGATCGGTTGATCGAAGGTTTGGCCGCGCGCGAACTTTTCCGTCATGCCGAACATCGTCGCGTCGACTGGGCGCTCGAAGGCGGAGCTATCGAGTCCGACGGCAGAGGCACGATCCTCACGACGTGGCGTTGTCTGCATCAGCGGCACCCGGAACTGAGTCGCGAACAGATGACGCGGCAACTTTCGGACAGCCTTTCGGCCGACCGCGTACTTTGGCTCGAACGCGGATATCTGCAGGGCGACGACACCGACGCTCACATCGACACCCTCGCCCGTTTCGCGCCGGACGACGCGATCGTGTTTCAGGCGTGCAACGATCCGCACGATGCGCATCACGACGAACTTGCCGCAATGCGCGATGAACTCGCCGCCTTGCGCACGACCGACGGACGCCCATATACCTTGCATGCGTTGCCGTGGGCACGGCCAATTCTCGACGACGGGCGCCGACTCGCAGCTTCCTATGCAAACTATCTGATCGTCAACGATGCTGTGCTGATTCCCACCTACGACGATCCGGCGGACGCCGCGGCAGCACACGTCATCAGCCGTGCGCATCCGCATCGCCAAATAATTGCGGTACCCTGCCGACCCTTGATCTGGCAGAACGGCAGCCTGCATTGCATGACGATGCAACTGCCCGAAGGAATACTGGCATGAGCGGTACCTTACGCGTCGCGCTGTTGCAGGAAACGAATCGCGGCGGACGTGACGAAAATCTGCACGCCATCGAGATCGCCCTGCGCGAAGCCGCGCAAAAAGGCGCGAAGCTCGTGTTGCTGCAGGAACTGCACAACGGTCCGTATTTTTGTCAGCACGAAAGCACGCAGGAATTCGATCGCGCCGAATCCATTCCCGGACCGTCGACGCACCGAATCGGGAAACTGGCAGAGGAATTGAGACTCGTCGTCGTCGCGTCCATTTTCGAACGCCGCGCTGCCGGCATTTATCACAATACTGCGGTCGTGTTCGACTGTAAAAATGAAATTTGCGGCAAATATCGCAAAATGCACATTCCGGACGATCCGGCGTATTACGAAAAATTTTATTTCACGCCGGGCGATCTCGGCTTCGAACCGTGCCAGACATCGATCGGCAAACTCGGCGTACTGGTGTGTTGGGATCAGTGGTATCCGGAAGCCGCACGCCTGATGGCGCTCGCCGGCGCGGAACTGCTGCTCTATCCGACCGCAATTGGTTGGGATCCATCCGATGAAAACGCCGAAAAAGAACGTCAACGCGACGCATGGATTACGGTTCAGCGCGGGCACGCTGTTGCGAACGGACTTCCCCTGCTCGCGTGTAACCGCACCGGTTTCGAGCCATCGCCGGACGGCGGCAAAGGCATCGAGTTTTGGGGTTCGAGTTTCGTCGCCGGACCGCAAGGCGAATTCATCGCGCAAGCGTCGACGGACAAACGCGAATTGATGATCGTCGACATCGACCTTGCGCGCAGCGAAGCCGTGCGCCGCATCTGGCCGTTCCTGCGCGACCGCCGCATCGACGCCTATCAGGATCTTCTCAAGCGTTTTCGCGACTGATTGCGAACGCCGTTCTCTTATGGAAAACACCACGACCGAAACCCTTCCCGATCTCGCCGGCGCCGACGTGATCGAAAAACAGCCGATCAAACGGATTGCGCGCGATGGCGTCGAATACACGTTGCTGGGGACTGCGCATGTCTCGCGAGCGAGCGTCGCCGCCGTCCAGCACCTGATCGAAACTGGCCATTTCGATGCCATCGCGATCGAATTGTGCGACACCCGCTTTCGCGCGCTGCGCGACCGCGAAGCCTGGCGCAATCTCGATTTGTGGCAAGTGATCCGCGAAGGCAAAGCCGGCATGGTCGCCGCGAACCTCGCGCTGTCGGCCTATCAACGCCGGCTCGCCGAACAGTTCGGAATCGAACCGGGCGCCGAAATGAAAACGGCGGCCGATCTCGCCGAGCAGCACGCAACGCCGCTGTGGATTATCGACCGCGAAATAAGCGTGACGCTCAAACGCGCGTACCGCAGCGTGAAATTCATGGATCGAATGGCAATCGTTTCCGGATTGATCGCAAGCCTGTTCGAGCGAGGCAATGTTTCGGAAGAAGAAATCGAAAAACTGAAGGAAGGCGACATTCTGCAAAGCGCTTTCAGCGAATTTGCCGCGCAATCCGAACCGTTGTTTCGCACCTTGATCGCCGAACGCGATACGTTCATGGCGGCGCGACTGCGCGAAGAGGCGGCGAAAAATCCAGTGCAGCGCGTTCTCGCCGTTCTTGGCGCCGGCCATCTCGCCGGCGTCGAGCGCGAGCTCACGACGCAGCAAACCGATCCGCCGACATTGCTCGCCGATCTTAAAACCATGCCGCCGCCGTCGAGCTGGCCAAAATGGCTCGCGCTCGGCATTCTTGCGCTCATCGTCGCGGCGATCGTGTTTTCGTTTACGCGCGGCACCGCATTCGGCGCCGTCGCGTTGCGCGATTGGATTCTGTTTACCGGCTGCTTTGCAGCATTGGGCGCGGCGCTCGGCGGCGGACACATCCTCAGTATCATCACCGCGTTCGTCATCGCGCCACTGAAACCGTTTCGACCCATCGTACCGTCGGGTGCGTTCAGCGCGGGCATGGAAATATGGCTGCGCCGTCCGCGCGTCGCCGATTTCGAATCGCTGCGCGACGACGTGCTCGATTGGCGCGGATGGTGGCGCAATCGCGTGTCTCGCACGCTCCTGGTTTTCATGCTTACGAACATCGGCATGATGATCGGCGAATATATGGCGGGCATTCGCATCCTGCATCGGTTGTTGTGACATGAAAATCGGCAAGCTGTTGTTCAAACCGAAATGGCAGGACAGGGACGCTGCAATACGCCGCGTCGCTGTTTCCAACGATAACGATGCCGAATTGTTAGCGGCCTTGCCGGAATTATTGCGATCCGATCCCGATGCCAGCGTTCGACTCGCCGCGCTCAAACGGGTGAACGACTATGAATTCTGGCGCGAACGCTCGACCGGCGACAGCGATCACGCATTGCGCAATACCGCGCGCGCAGCTTACCTGTATCAATTTTGCGCGGACTTGCCCGGCGGCCCTGCGCTCACGCGGCGCATCGCGGAATTGGAAACGCTATCCGACGACGAACTCGAACGTGTCGCAACCACGGCGACGTGGCGCGAATTGCGTGCGGATGCGCTCAAACGTTTGCGCAAGCCGTCGCTTTTTCTCGACCGCGCACTGAACGATAGCGATGCCACGTTGCGTCTGGAAGCATTGCACCGAATCGATGATGCCGCCCTGCTCGATCGCGCTGCCGAACGGGCGCGCAAAAGCGACAAAGTCATCAGCCGCCGCGCGAAAGAACTGGCCGACGCGTTGCGCGTCGAGCGCGGCGACGCCGGCGCGATCGCCGAGCGCGCACGTCGATTGTGCGAGCAAATGGACGCGCTGATGCGCACGTCGTCGCGCGATCTCGAAACCGTCGCGGCGGTCGATGCGGAGTGGCAGCGTCTCGGCACATCGATACCGGCCGATCTCGCGCGGCGTTACGAGGGTGCGCGGGCCGTGATTTTTGCGCCGCCGCCGAAACGCGAAGAAAAAATTATCGTCGATGTACCAGAAATCGCAGCGGCGATGCCGGTTGAGCCCGTGGTTTCTGCGCCGCGTTTCGACGCAGCCGTGGTGCTCGCCGCGGAAGAAGCCAAGCGACGACGTGAGCAAGCCGAAGCGAAGACGCGCGATTTGTCCGCGTGCATCGCTCGTTTCCAGGTGGCCGTCGAGTCCGGCGACACCATCGCCGCTGCCAATATCCACGTGGAAATCGATGCGCTCGTCGCCGAAATCGGCGCGGTGCCTGCATCGCTTCGATCAACGCTTGCGCCCGCTCGCGAGCGTGAATCCGAATTGCAGCGATGGCTGCATTGGTCGAACAACCGGCGCCGCAAGGCGATCTGCAGCGAGATCGAAGCCTTGTCCGGCAGTCATCCCGATGCGCTCGCCACACGCGTGCGCGAACTGCGCGACGAGTGGCAACGTTTGTCCGCGTCGACCGCGGCGCCTGCCGCGCTCGAACAACGCTTCCAGCATGTGGCGAATCGTCTGTTGCGTGTCGCGCGCCCTTACTTCGAGAAGCGCGAAGAAGTGCGCCGCACGCACAGCGATGAAATGAATGTTCTGCTCGGCCGCGCCGACGCGCTCGCGCAAAGCGACGATTGGAAAGCGATGCTCGCGCTGCGCACGGAATTGAGTACGGCGTTGCGCGCACTTGATCGCGTCGAGCCGCGCGAGCGTTCGGCGTTTGCCAAACGCATCAAGAAACAAATCGACACCCTCGGTCAACGCATCGCCGCGCACGATGGAGAGGTCGAGCAATCGAAGACTCGACTCATCGAACGGGCGGAAAAACTCGCCGCTGCCGCCGATTCGCGCGAAGTCGCAAAACAGGCGCGCGACCTGCAGACACAATGGACGGCCTTGGGCAGCGGGCGGCGCTCGACCGATCAAAAACAGTGGCGGCTGTTTCGCGCAGCATGCGACACCGCATTCGGCAAGCTTGCCGAGCAACGCAAAGAACGCGAGGAAACGATCGCGACACAGCGAGCGCACGCATCGGCGATCGTCGAACGTCTTGAGAACGCCGCCGCTACCGATGCGGAGCCCGACGTGCTTCGCGCCGCGTTGCGCGAAGCCGAAACTCAGTGGCAAACAAACGCCGATCGCGCGCTCGAACCGCGTTTTCGAGAAGCGCGGGATGCGATATCCCGAGTCGTGAAAGATGCGGCGCGCAGAAAGCGTTTGCGTCGCTTCACGCTTGCGTTGCGCAAATACAAACTGCTCCGGTCGCTGGAGCTCGCGCACTCGACGCGTGAATCAGTCGCCGATGCGTGGTCGGGCATTGGAAAGGCTCAGCCCGACTTCGATGCGAAACTTCAATCGCGATTCGATCACCCAACAGAAAATAATGCGAGTTACGAGGATGCAGCGGACATACTCGTTCGGCTAGAAACGCTCGCGGGTCTCGATTCACCCGTTTCCGATCGTCAGCGGCGCATGGATTTGCAGGTGCGCCGTCTGTCGAGCCGCATGCGCGGCGGCGCAAATCAGGATACGGAAACCGAACTGAGCACGCTCATCGACGAATGGTTTGCGCTCGGGCCGGTCGACGATGCAACATTCGACGAGCGCTTCGATCGCGCCACGCAGACCGCAATCGATAGCTTGCCTTGATGCCTAAGACGCTACCGTCGGTTTGCGGCGGATGGCCGCCATCGCGTCGCGAACGATCCGTTTCGCCCACAGGCTCGAATCGTCGAGCAGCGAATAGATGGTTGGCAAAACCAAAACGCTGACCAGCGTCGAGAACACGAGGCCGCCCGCAATCGCGCGCGCCATCGGATAGTACGGTGGACCATCGCCGCCGATCGACGCGTTCGAGATGCACAGTGGAACCATGCCGAGGATCGCGGTTCCCATCGTCATCAGAATCGGTCGCAACCGATCGCGCGCACCTTGTATCAACGCTTCGCGCCGCATCAAACCTTGATGTCGCAACTGATTGATGTGCACGATCATCACGATGCCGTTGTTGACCACAACGCCCATCAGAATGAGCACGCCGATCGAGGCCATGATCGAATACGTGGTGCCGGTGAGCCAGAACAACCAGAACACGCCAAAAATCGAGAAGACGAAAGTGGTGAGGATTGCCGCCGGATAAATCAGCGATTCGAACATCGCGCACATCACCACGTAGACGAGCACGAGCGCGATGAGCAAGTTGAACAGCATCTTGTTGCCCGCGTTGTCGTCGCGATTGAAGTTTTCGCCGAACGTCCATTTGTAACCCGCATCGAACTGCATTCCGTTGAGTACGCTGGCGACTTGCTTGCGCGCATCGTCCGTCGTTGCGCCGTCGGCGAGATTCGCCTTGATGCCCAGCGATATCTGACGGCTGTCGCGTTCGATAACCGACGCGGCGTTGCGCGTATCGATAGTCACGACGGAGAGCAGCGGAATCTGGCTGCCGTCCGGACGGCGGATTTTGTAGTCGCTCAACTGGTCGAGACTTTGCGCATCGGAGCCACGGAAACGGATCCACACGGGCAACTGACTGTCTTGTCCGTGGAAATCTTTTAGTTGCATGCCGCGCAACGCGATGGCGATGAATTGCGCGACATCGTTCGCCGAGAAACCGTACTCTTTCGCTTTTTCGCGGTCGACGCGAACCGATAATTCGCGATTTCCGCTGTCCTGATTCGCGCTGACATCCTTCAGCGATGGCAAGTTCTTCAGCGCATTGATGACCGATACCGACAAGTCGCGCAAATGCTGACCCGAATCGCCGGTCAGACTGAGATTGATCGCGTTATCGTTATTGTTGTTGCCGCCGTTGAAATCGAAAACGATTTCGCCGATCGGCACTTTCGGAAGACCTGCACGCAGTTTGTCGAGCACATCATGTGTGTCGGGACGACAATAACCGCTAAGCAGCCAGCCCAAATATTTGCACGTGAACGGCGAACGGTTCGGATCTTCTTTTTCGAACAGGATCGAAGTGAATGTGTCGGTCGCGTCTTCGGCGTAACGGCTGTAGATATTGGCGATATGAAGTTCGGCGCGATGTTCGTTGAGATAACCTTCGATCTTGTCGACCGACGCTTGCAACTCTTTCAGCGGATACATCGCGTTGAGACGGTAACCGATGAACAGACGATCGTTTTCGCCCGACGGAAACATGTCCATCTTGGTGTGCATCGCCGGTCCGATCACGCTGATGATCATGAGCGCGAGCAGTCCGATCATCGTCCAGCGGCGATGGTGCAACGTCCAGCCGACAAAGCGTTCGTAAATATCCTGCACGCGCGTGATGATATTTTTGCGCCCGATGAATTTCGGCGGCGGCAAACGCGCCGAAAGCATGGGAACGAGACTCACCGCGACGAGCCACGATGCCAGATGGGCGATCGCCATTGAGATCGCGACTTGCGTCAGGAAAATGCTGATGTTGTCTTTCTCGCCAAACACCATGGGCAAGAACACGATGATGCTCGACAGCGTTCCCGCCGCGATCGCGACGCCGACGACTTGCGTACCTTGCACGGCGCAATACCACGGTTTGTCCGGATATCGTTCGCGATAGTGATAGATACTTTCGACGACGACGACTGCGTTGTCGACCAACATGCCGACCGCGAGCAGGAGGCCCATCATCGACAAAATGTTCAGCGTCATGCCGAACATCTGCAGACAGCCGAGCGTGATGATGAAGCAAATCGGAATCGCCAGCGAAACCATCAACGTCGATGGCCAGTCGCGCAGGAAAAAGAACAGCACGACGATCGACAGCAGCGTGCCTTCGAGCCCCGCCTGACCGAGCTGGCGCAAACTTTCCTGCACGGAAGTCGCCTGATCGCCAAGTGCGTAGATCTGGATGCCTTTGAGTTCCGGCTGCTGGCGAATACGATCGACTTCGGCCATCACCGCCTTGCCCACTTCGACGAGATTCGCGCTGCGTTCTTTCGAAATATCGATGGCGACCGCGGGGCGCTGGTCGAGATGGCGCGCGTAGGTCAGCCGCCCCGGCTTTACGTTCACGTCGGCGATATCGCCGAGCTTGAGTCCTTTGTCGTTGACAGCGAGCGCGCGGATTTCCTCGATGCTGTGCCACTCACCGACAGGTTGGACGTGGAAACGCGTTGCGCCATCCTTGATCAGCCCACCCGATGAGGAAAAGTTCGCGTCCTTCAATCGTTCGTATAAATCGTTGAGACCGACACCTGCGGCGCTCAAGCGATCGGAATCGACTTCGATCTGCACTTCGCGCGGCGCGACGCCTTCGATACTGACGCGAGCCACGCCGGGAATGCGTTCGAGTGGACGCTTCACTTCGCGGTCGAGCAACTCGTAGGCATTGGTGAGGTCATGATCGCCCGACACGCGCAGATTCAGCACCGGCTGATCGGCGGTCGATCCCTTGAATATGTTGTAACGTGTGAGATCACTCGGCAGATCGGCGCGAATCGCTTCGATCTTTTCGCGCGCCTCGACCGCTTTCACCGCGGTGTCTTGTCCCCATTTGAATTGCATGTCGATGTTGACGCCGTCGGCACGCGTCAGCGAAAACATATGCTGTACACCGGTCAGCGTCGACAACGCTTCTTCGACAGGTCGCGTGACGGTGCGCTCGACTTCCGAGGGCGTCGATCCCTGATACGGCAAACTCACTTCGAGAAACGGGAACTGGATATCCGGCATGGATTCCAGCGGCAGACGAAACGCAGCGATCAGGCCGATCACCGTCATCGACACGAATGCCATGATGACCGTCACGGGACGCTTGAGGCTGAGTTCGGCGAGCGTCATACCATCGCACCTTCGGCGTGCAGTTTGGCGGCGTCGAGCACCGCTTTACGTTTGCGTTCGCCGCGTTCGCGATAGACCTCGTCGCCGCGCCGATCGAGCAATGTATATACGACCGGGATTACGACCAGCGTCAGTAGCGTCGAGACGAGCAAGCCGCCGATGACCGTGATCGCCATCGGCGCGCGCACTTCGTTGCCGTCGCCGACGCCGATCGCGAGCGGCATGAAGCCAAGCAGCGTACACAGCGTGGTCATCGAGATCGGACGCAAGCGCGATTCGGCCGCCTGAACGATCGCGCCGATTTTGTCGACGCCTTCTTCGCGCAACTGGTTGACGCGATCGATGAGCACGATTGCGTTCTTCACGACGATTCCGGCCAGCATGATCAGGCCGATGAACACGACCACGCTCAGCGGGGTCACCGTCAGTTTCAACGCGAGCACGGCGCCGACCAGCGCCAGCGGAATCGAGAACATGATCACGAACGGATGCAGCAGCGATTCGAACTGCGAAGCCATCACCAGATAGACGAGGAATATCGCCAGCGACAACGCGAAGATCAGCGATGTCACCGATGCGTCGAGTTCTTCGCTCTGACCGCCGATATGCGCGGTCACGCCCGCGGCGAGTGGATTGTCGCGGATAAGCTGTTGCACCTCTTTTACCGCACTGCCCAGATCGCCGTAATGCAGATTCGACGAAACGATGGCGACGCGTTCCTGGCTGATACGATGGATTTCGCTCGGTCCCTGACTCGAGATCACATCGGCGACGGCTGAAAGGCGAATCGGACGTCCGGTCGTCGAGGTATTCGTTGAGTTGCTGGACGACGATGTCGCGGTCGATGCGCTGGTCGACGCCGTTGAACTGGCGGAAGTGCCGGTCGAGTTCGCGGCGGTTTGAGCAGAATAACCGACGATCAGATTGCGGATGTCGTCCACCGAAGCGCGCTGATCGGCCTGCGTGCGTACGAGCACATCGATCTTGCGGTCGCGGAAGCTGTAACGTGTCGCCACCGACCCCTTGACCTTGTTCACGACCTGATCGGAAATCTGTTTTGTCGTCAGACCGAGTGCGGCTGCGCGATCTTGATCGAACTTGATCTGAATTTCCGGATAACCACCCTCGACGGTGGATTTCACATCCGCGAATCGCGGCGAGGCGTTCATCAGTTGCGACAGCTTTTTGCCCGCTTTCTCAAGCGACGACAAATCGTAACCGCGTAATTCGATTTCCAGCGGTGTGGCGAAACTGAAAAGCTGTGGCCGTGCGAACTTTACTTCCGTGCCCGGGTGCGTCCCCATCGTCGTACGCAAGGCTTCGGTCGCTTCACGTTCGCCACGATCGCCGACGCCGGATTTGAGAACGACCAGCAGACGCGCGATGTTCTCGCCGGATTCGGTCGGCGTGGCGTCGAGCCGCGTGCCGGTTCCACTTACGCCGTAGATCAATGCGATGTTGGGATCGTCCGCGTTCTTGCGCTGCAATTCCGCGACGAGCTTGTCGGTGTCGACGAGCGCGGTGCCTGGCGGCTGCTTCACGGTCATCTCGAAACGACCTTGCGCGAGCGACGGAATAAGATCGAGTCCAAGCGTCGGAATCAAAAGCACGCTGCCGATAAATGCGAGCGCCGCGAATGCGAGCACGGCGTATGGTCGTTCCAGCGCTTTCGGAAGAAACGCATGATAAGCGCGCGCCGCGGCGTTGTACGGCATAAGCACGACGCGGCCTACGGCGCGCAGAATCTTGCCGATGTAACCTCCGATCCGGCTGAAAACGAAGAACACAGCAATCGCCATGCTTGTCGGAACGCCGCGGAAAACTGTCCTTGATACCGGCGACACGACACTTTTGACACCACGTCCGGCTTTGCTCGTTGGCTGCCAGCCCGACGAAGGTTCTTCATCTTTGTACGCGATCGGCGAACGACCTCGCAGCGAAGCCAGCATCGGAATCAGCGTCATCGCGACGACGAGCGAAATCAGCATCGCGAAAGTGACTGTCAGCGCCTGATCGCGGAACAGCTGGCCCGCGACGCCTTGCACGAATACGAGCGGAAAAAATACGGCGACGGTCGTCAGCGTCGAAGCGATTACCGCCATCGAAACTTCGCGCGCGCCTTTGACTGCCGCATCGACGATGCTGAAGCCGTGTTCGCGCAGACGCGCGATGTTTTCGAGCACGACGATCGAATCGTCCACCACCATGCCGGTCGCGAGCGCGAGACCGCCGAGCGACATCACGTTGAGGCTCACGCCGGCCTGACCCATGAAGAAGAACGTCGCGATCAGCGAGATCGGCAACGACAGCGAAATGATGAACGTGCTCCACGAATCGGCGAGGAAGAAAAAGATGATCAGCACCGCCAGCACGCCGCCGATGATGGCATCGTTGCGTACGTCGTCGAGCGAGCTCTGGATGAAGATCGACTGATCGTCGATGGTGTTGAGCTTTGCATACGGCGGCAGCAGCGATTGCAGTTTGTCGAGCTGCTTGCGAACCGCGGCGGCGACGCTCACCGTGTTCGAATCGCCTTCTTTGTAGACGGCCAATTCGATCGCTTCGTGGCCGTCTACGCGAACGATGCCTTCGCGATCCTTATAACCTTGGTGGACGTCGGCGATATCTTTCAGGCGCACCGGAACGTTGTTGTCGACCTTGATGAGCAGATCGCGCATCTCGTCGAGATTGCCAAACTGATTCACGGTACGCACGAGATAACGCTGCGAACCGTTGTCGATGCGGCCGCCGGACACGTTGACGTTTTCGTCGGACAAACGCTTGGTTACGTCAGCGACATTAAGGTTCAACTGCTGCAGCCGTTGCTGGTCGATCTCGACATCGATCTGATCTTCCAGACCGCCGCCGACTTTCACCGCGGCCACACCCGGGGTTGGTTCGAGACGTTTGCGCAATTCGTCGTCGGCAAAACGGCGAAGCTGTTTCAATTCCGCTTCGCTCATGTCGCCTTGCGCGGCACTCGTTCCGCTGAGCGACAGACGCATGATCGGGTCGGTCGACGGATTGAAACGCAGCAGCACCGGCTTTTTCGCGTCGAGCGGAAGCTGGAGGACGTCGAGTTTGTCGCGCACGTCGAGACCGGCCTGGTCCATGTTCGTGCCCCACGCGAATTCGAGGATCACGTCGGACTGACCGGTGCGCGACACCGAGTGGATCTTGCGCAGATTCTTGACGACGCCGATCGCCTCTTCCACCGGCTGCGAGATCAGATTCTCGATTTCCAGCGGCGCGGCACCTTCGTATTCGGTGCGCACGGTCAGCGTCGGATAGGTCAAATCCGGTAGCAGATTGACCTTCAAACTAAACAGTGCGATGAGACCGAACAAAACAAACGTGAGTGTGACCATGCCGACGGTGACGCGCCGGCGCGTGGCAGCCTCGACGATGTTCACCCCTTGGCTCCGGGCTGCTTGTTGTCGGCCAATGCTTGCGGCTTGGCAGGTGGGTCGCCAATCACTTGTACAGCGGTGCCGTCACGTACTGCGTTACGGCCGACCGTGATCACGCGCGCGCCTTCGTCGACGCCGCCGCGAATTTCGACGTGATCGCCATCGCTGTAGCCGATCTTCACCAGTCGGCGATGCGCAACGAGCGTGTCCGGCGGCAGCGCGGCGGTCTTCGTGTCGGTCTTGCCATCCGTCTTTGCGTCGGGTTTCGCGGGCGCGTTTTTTGCCGCATCGGCGGGCGCCGCTTTCTCGACGACGAATACAGCCGTTTCGCCGTCTTCCTCGATCAGTGCCGAACGTGGAACGGTGAGTGCGTTGTCGCGATGGTCATAGACGATATCGATGCGCGCGAACATGCCGGGCTTGAGCATTCCGGTTTTGTCGTGGAATTGCGTCGTGACGCGGAACGTCCCGCTGGTGGAATCGACCACCGGCGCGATACGCAGGATCGTTCCGCTGAATTTCTTGCCGGGAAGCGCGTCGGCTTCGAGGTCGACTGCCTGACTCGCTTTCAAAATACCTAGCTGACGTTCCGGCACGTTCAGCACCGCTTGCAGCGGATCCATTCCGACGATGCGGAACACGTTTTGATTCGTCTGCATCATGTTGCCGACTTTCACCGAGCGCTCGGCGATGATGCCGTCGACCGGTGCGAGTATACGTGTATACTCCAGTTGAAGCCGCGCGGTTTCGAGCGCGGCGCGCTTGTCCTGCAGATCGAACTTATCCTGCTCGTATTCGAATTGCGGAATAAGCTGTTTAGGTATCGCCGCTTCGGCGTGGGCGAAGGTCGCTTCCGATTTGTGCATCTGCGCTTCGGCCGAGTTGAGTTTGCTGCGCGCGTCGGCATCGTCGATTTCAGCGAGCAACTGGCCGGACTTCACGGAGTCGCCTTCTTCGACGTAGATTTTCTTCAACACGCCGATCGTCTTCGCCACGACCTGCGCTTCGTGATCGGCCACGAGTGAGGCGGTTCCGCTGTAGTTGGCGCTAATCGGCGTGCGTGCGGCCGCAGCGACTTCTACCGGCACAGCATCGACTGTCGGTTGCTTGCTTTGCGCGGCTTTTCCATCCGTGCCGCACGCTGAAAGTATTAGCGATGCAACCGGAATGGCGCTCGCGAGCGCAAGAGTTTTAAGTTTTATCAAGGAGTTGGCCATGGTTGCTCGTGAGCGAAGGTGGCTATTGATTCGGTGTTATAGTTAACTATATCACCATCATAGTAAACTTTCAACCATGCCCTTGAGGCGGCATTCTCTATCGGCTTTCGGCAGGCCAACAGAGCCGGTAGTCATGGCGATATACAAAAGTTCACGTGAACTCGCATTGGATGCGCAACGCGCCAAAATAGTTGCGTCACGGCGATTTGCTAGGTGCAATGATGTACTTCAGCGATGTGTCACGCGCGTGGCGCAAATCTGGCGGTGCCGAATCCCGCCACGTTATACTTCACGAGTTTTTAGCCCTTCACTTTCTGGATCGCCGGACCGACCCATGCCGAGACTTTTTCCTGCCCGTTGCGCCGCAATTTTGTTGTCGGCACTTTGCTTTGCCACCCCTGCTCTCGCCGACGACGCCAAGGGCGATCCAAACGCTGGCCACGCGCTTGTTTACACCTGCGGCGGCTGCCACGGTGTGACCGGGTATCGAAACGCGTATCCGAACTATCGTGTTCCGCGGATTGGCGGTCAGAACTACGACTATCTGATCAACGCCCTGACCGAATACAAGAAAGGCGAGCGTGCGCATCCGACGATGCGTGCCCAGGGTGAGAGTCTGTCCGAGGAAGACATCCGGAACATCGCTGCCTATCTTTCCAGCATCAACCCGTAAGGACGCGTCCCATGAAGTCGATTTTCGTCATTGCCGCGCTCACCTGCGGTTTCGCCAACTCCGCTTTCGCTGCCGAAGGCGCCGCACCGGGCAAAAATGCGGAGGAATTGTCGAAGTCGTGCGCGGCCTGTCACGGTGCGGACGGCAACTCCACCAACGCGCAATACCCGC
>CAZZYA010000053.1:0-16841 GCA_964658115.1 uncultured Rudaea sp.
GCTCGAGGTCGACCCCGCACACGAAGCATCGGCGGATTACGTGCGAGCCGTGTTTGACGAAACGCTGATCGACGCCAAGCTCGTCACGTTCCGCCTTGCCGCCACGACATGGGAAAAGATCGTCGCGCAACGAAAAAATCTCGACGGTGGCGCGCGCCTCGCCGCCGCAATGAACGACCTCGCGCTGTTGTATCGACTCGACGGCCGAGACGCCGAAGCCCAGCGCGTGGAGCGCGAAGCCGATGCGATTTCACCGACGGCCACAAGCCCGTCGCTCACGCCCGAGCTCGCGCTCGAACTGCGCAGGGATCTTGCGGCGTTTCTCGAAGTGAACTATCGCGCACACGTGGCAGCATTGGAAAAGGAATCGCCGGTGAACAGTGAAGAGTTGCAAAAAGCGAAGGATCGCCATGCGTTGTGTGTCGCCGAACTGAAGCGGACTTACGGTCTGACCAAGCGGGCGAGGGGCTGATCTGTCCTTCGGCCCGTCGCGGTGGGCACTCCTTTCGTCGCGATAACGCGTCATTGCATGACGTTCTGCCCATTCGATACGACACGTATTGCGGTGTACTCGGCGCATACATCGTGGAGATATCATGAATCGTCTGATTGCATCGTTTGCATTGTTCGCAGTGGCCGCCTGTTGTTCGGCGGCTGATATTCCGTTTCGCGATTGTCGCGGGATGATTTGCCTCGACGTGTCCGTCGACGGATCGAAACCGCGCGCGTTTCTGCTCGACACCGGCAACGTCAATTCCACGATGGCGGCAGATGTCGCGAAGTCGCTCGGCTGGAAAACGGAAGCCATCGAGCGGGACGGAAAACCGATGGCGGGAATCCAGCGCGGCGGCGAACACAGCGTAGCGTTCGGCGATGCGAAAATTTCCGGAAAATTCCTCGTTCTCGACCGCAGTTTGCTTGGCGACGATCCGGTGCCCGTGGACGGATCGCTCGCGTATACTTTTTTCAAGGATCGTCGCGTGACGATCGACTACGTGCACCACACGGTGCGCTTGTCCGACGCGTCAAACGCCGCGTTGCCGGGCAAACTCGAATTGATCACGTTCGGAAAAAACGGACCACCGATCGTGGTTGGATCGCCGTTTACGGTGAACGGCAAACCTGTGCACGCGCAGATCGATACGTGTTACACCGGCACGCTACTGGTTTATGACGATGCCGTCGCTAAACTCCATCTGAAAAAAAGCGGCACGCCGAAATATTTTGCCGACACCGATGGCGGTGTGAACATGCTCGCTTCGACGGCGATGTCGCTCGGCTTCGACAAAACACAATTCAAGCTGGAAGCGCCGACGCTGTATTTTGTCGGCGAAGGCAAAAATCCGGTGCATCAGCCGGATGGACTTTTCGAAGCGACCGTCGGCAATGCGCTGTTCGCGCATAGCGTGGTCACGTTCGACTTCCGCTCGATGACGTTCGGCGTCGAGCCGAGCGCATGATGCAATAGTCGTCGTCAGTTCGCACACGCGGCAATTTTCGAACACTCCTGTGCGCGTTCTGGGTCCGCCCATCGACTAAGAGCTCATGGCAGTTTGTCATTTCCGCATCGTCGAACACGGCGTATGCGATGATTGAGGCACGCCGATCGGGCAACGCCGGATCAACGCCGGCATTGCTCGCCTGTTGGCGGAATTACGTCCGTGCTTCAAACGGAAAATGACAATGGACACTGCACCACTCCTTCGATCGATCGCACTGTTTGACGGGCTTGGCGACGACGACTTGCAAGCGCTCGCCGTTAATCTGAAACGGCGTCGCTGGAATGCGGGGCAGGTGATCTTCGTCCAGGGCGCGGCAGGCAACGCGATGTACATCATCGAACGCGGCGACGTGAATATTCATCTGCCGGGCGAGGCGTCGCGGCGCGTGTCGCTCGCCGATCTTTCTCACGGCGAGTTTTTCGGTGAACTCGCGTTGTTCGACGAAGAACCGCGCAGCGCGACGGCACTGGCTGCGACCGATGTCGAGCTTCTGGAGCTCGATCACGAAGCGCTGGGAAAATATCTGGAAAGCCGGCCGCGCGCCGCGATGGCGTTTCTCCAGACGTTGGCCAAGCGGTTACGCGAAACGAACGCGATGTTGTCCGGTCGTGTCGCGAGGGACGTCGACGCGGAGTTGGACAAAAAGCTGACGTGGAGCGATCGACTCGCCGACGTCGTCGCGGAATTCAACGGCAGTTGGAAGTTTATTTTCATCCTCATCGCATTGACCGCGATCTGGTGCGTGATCAATACCGGCATATCGATGGAGTCGCCACCGGATCCGTATCCGTATCAACTCTACAATCTGGCGCTGGGGATTCTTGTCGGCCTGCAAGGCCCCCTGATCGTCATGAGTCAGAATCGTCAGGCGAAGAAAGACCGTGCGCGTGCGGATACGGATTTCAAAGTGAACTTGAAAAACGAAGTCAACATCGAAACGTTGTTGCGCGAACTGGCCGAACTTCGCGTCGACGTGGCGAATGCCACGCATGAGAAACTACCGTCGCAACACAACTAGAAGCGTCGGCTTATTTCAATCCGCGCCACAGTCGTGCAAGAACGATCGCACGTCATCACCCCAGGCCTCCGGATCAGTATAGAAACCCGCGTGACCTTGCTGGTGGTCGTTCGGATCACCGTGCGCCGGAAAAATCTTGTAGCGGTTGGGGAATACTTTCGCGGTTAGACGCGGACCCAGCTTTTCGCTCGGGCCCAAGTCGTAATCGTTTTGCGCTTGCAAGATGAAAATTGGCGCGCGCGCTTTGTCCACTGCCGAACTCAACGTTGATGCCCAGTTTGGATTTCTCCACGACTGCGCCGCCGGCGCCATTGCCACGAAACATTTCACGCCGAGATGCTCGGTGCTGTCGCGTTCGGCGGTGAGCAGCGTCTGGATACCGCCGAATGAACCGCCAGCGACGACGATGCGTTTCGAATCCACGAACGGCTGCGTCGCAATCCATCGATAGGCGGCGACGACGTCATTGTTCGCGCGCTCGTGAAGCGCGAGCAGTTGATGGAAACCTTCGCGGGAATCCGGATTCCGCACGTGTTTCTGCTGATCCATGATCCATTCGCCCGGATTGCTGCCGTGGCCGCTGCGGATCGGCGCAAACACGACGAAACCCTGTGGCACCCAGAATTTCGAAAACGCTGCGCCAGTTTTGGGTTCGCGTTCGCTGCCGTGATTCCAGAGAAAAACCGGGAACGGTCCATCACCCTTTGGTTTATAGAGAAAACCGATGAGTTCCTTGTCGCCGCTCAGGTAATGAATCGTTTCGCGATCGATCGAATCAGCTGAGGGCGCATCGACGGCGAACGTGCGTCCGCATGCGAGCAGGGCGAACAGAACAATGAGATGTCGATGGATGGCCAAATTCATATGCGAAGGAGAGCGCAAATAGACTCACTTTGATACGCATCTTAGCGCGCTTTAAGTGCGGCGATTCTTTTCAGATCGTCGAACGATCCGGCTTCCACCACCGTCGGTTTTTTGGGCAGCGCGAGCGCATTCTGCGCGGCAGTCGCGGCCTCGGGCAATCGGTTGGCGGTTTCGAGCGCACGCGCCTTGAGCAGCATCATGCCGAAACGCGATCCGGCGTTGGGAAACAGCGTGGAATATTTGCTTTCCACATCGAGAATCTCGCTCAACGCTTCGTCGTTTCTTTTCAATCCGTACAGCGCGCGCGCTCGCCAGTAGCGCGTGTTGAGATCCGCCTGGAGCATACCGCCTTGCGCGTTTTTGTTGATCGCCAAAACCTGATCGGCGGTCGCGATGGCTTCAACATATTTGCCCCGGCGCACTTGTACCGTCGCGAGCACATTCAATGCGTATCCGAACAACGGACTGTTTTCGCCGCTCAGTTTGCGTTGCGCATCCATCGCCTCGCGTAAATCCTGCTCGGCGTCGTCGAAACGGCCCGCTGCGCCGCGCGCGTAGCCACGCAGCGATTGAAGCTGGGCGCAAACATTGTTGCTGATTTGCTCGCGCTGGCAGATGGCGACACCTTGTCCGAACCACTGCTCGGCTTGGTCGAAACGATTCTCGCCCGCGAACAATTTTCCCATTCCGGAGAGTGCGTACAATGTGCGCGAATCGTTCTCGCCGAAGACAGTTTTTCGTAATTCCAAACCGTCGCGTAGAAACGGTTCGGCTTCGGCGTAACGTCCCTGCGACACCAGAAACGTGCCGTAGATACCGATGTCCCACGCGGATCGAGGATTGGGTTTGTCGAAGAATCGCTGATCGAGCGCGATGGCTTGCTTGTAGGCGGCTTCGGCGCGCGGAATGTCGCCGATCGCTTCCGCCCCCAGTGCGATGGCGCCGTAAAGTTCGGCGATGTGAGGATTGATCGGCGATCCTTGCTGTTGCCAAAGTTCGACGGCGACGTTGGCGAGATCGAGTCCTTCCCGAAATCGGCGGACATCGAATAGAAAATTCGCTTCTTGAATCGTGAGCGTCAGCGATAGGTTCGCCAGTCTGATCGGATCGGTCGCGGCTGCATCGCGCGCTTGCCGGAACAGGTTCAGCGACCGATCAATTTGCGCCGAATCGTTGCGACCGATCGCTATCGCCAGAAATCCCAGCCCGCTGAAACCGATGTCGTCGCGACGCGCCAGCATGCGCGCGGTTAGTGGCTCGAGCAACGCGATGATCGTCGCACTTTCGTTTTTTCCATCGAGCGCCGACGCGCGCGTCACGCGCGTGTCGAGCCAGCGATCGTCGTTCGGATCGTATACTTTGTCGATGAGAGGCTGCGCGCGATCGAGTAGCGCCAGTGCTTGGTCGAAGGCGCCCAACGTGGCGGAAACTTTTGCGAGCGCGAGAAGCAGATCGGCGCGTGTCGCGTCGGACAGATGTCCCTGATCCATCAAGCGCTTCGTGGCTTGTTCGACGAGATCCTCGGCGGTGGGGCGTTTGTCTTTCGGCAAATCGGCGCCGGCGGACTGGAAAACTGAGACGACGAAGTCGCGCACCGTATTTGCGCGCGCCGCTTCCTGTCGCGCGATTCCCGCTTGCCAGAGCGCCAACGCCAGCACCAAAAAAACGATCAGAAGAAACGCCGCGGAAGTCGACACGACCGCCCAATGCCGCGCGACGAACTTGCGCGTTCGATACCGCGTCGACGGCGGATGTGCGACAACGGGTCGGCCGTCGAGGTAGTGCGTTATATCTTCAGCGAACGTTCCGGCCGACGAATAGCGCGAATCGGGAACGAGCTGCGTGGCCTTCATGATGATGTTGTCGAGATCGCCGCGCAGCAATCGGCGCGTTATTCGAGGCGATGCCGGCAACATGTCGTGGGAAGATTTGTCGCTGACGCGCGAGGACGGCGTCGCGGCATCGTCGGCGCCGCGACGATTTCCGGTGACGATTTCATTCAGCAGAATTCCGAGTGCGTAGACATCAGTCGCCGTCGTGATCAGACCGCGCTCGAATTGTTCCGGCGCCGCGTATGCCGGCGTCAGCGCGCCGTGCTGCGTTCGGGTGGGGTCTTCGACGCCCGCGTCGAGCAGTTTTGCGATACCGAAATCCAGAAGCTTGATGTTGCCATCCGTCGTCACCAGCACGTTGGATGGTTTCAGATCGCGATGCACGATCAGTGCGCGATGCGCCGCTTCGACCGCGCTGCAGATGGCGACGAAAATTTCCAGACGACGACGCAAATCCAGTTTATGCACGCGCACGTAGTCGGTAACCGGAACGCCGTCGACGAGTTCGAGCGCGATGTAGGGAACGCCGGCGCTCGTGATCCCGCCTTCGATGAGTCGCGCGATTCCCGGGTGACGCAGTTGCGCGAGCGCATGCCGTTCGTGCCTAAACTGGCGTTGTTCATCGCTCGAATAAACGCCGCGGCGCAAAAGCTTGAGCGCGACGAGTTGCGTGACGCCGGACTGTTCGCGCGTGGCGCGAAAGACGATCGAAGAGCCGCCTTCGCCGAGTTTTTCGAGAATCGAAAAAGGACCGACCGTCGTGCCGAAGGCGAGCGCGGGCGTGGTGTTGGGTTCGCCGATGCGATCAAGCGCAGCGTTCATCGGCCGGTCGAGCAGAGGACCTTCGGCTTCGGCGTCGGCGGCTAGCATGCGTTCGACCACCGCGCGTTGCCGATCGTCGGCACAATGTTGCGCCAGGTATGTCGCGCGCGATGCAGCCGGCAACGCGAGCGCGCTTTCGAACAGGTCGCGCAGCGTGTTTGGCGAATTCATCAATGGATCTTGCGCGGCGGTTTCGTCACATCGGTTAACGCCGTTTGCCGTAAAAGATGGACATCACGTCAGCGCGGAATGCAAAAACGCCCGAGCGAAGCGCCAGTCTCTGTCGACGGTACGGCGCGTCAGTCCGAACAGTTCCGCGATGTCCTCCGGCGACACGCCTGCGAACCAGCGCAGTTCGACGATTCGCGCCGAACGCGGATCCATCGCTTCCAATTGTTGCAGCGCCTCTTCGAGAGCGAGTGCCTGTTCGGCGGTCTCGATGGCCGGCAGCAGATCTTCGTTGGATGTCAGCGTGATCTTGATCCATTCGCCCTCCGCTTTCTGGCGCATGCGATCGCGCGCGCGGTCGGACAAAATGTGACGCATCGCTTGCGCCGCATAGGAGTAGAACTGCGCGGGATGTTCGAACGACAGCTCTTTCCCGCCGATGACTCGCAAGTACAGTTCGTGCACGAGTTCGGTGGTGTCCAGCGTTTTGCGCGCGCCGCGCGAGAGCTGTCGATGAGCGAGCGTTTTCAGACGATCGTAAAGCGCCGCCATCATTTCCTGCGGCGCCTTGCCCATTCGATCGGTCATTTCCGCGTGCGGCTCGACCATCGCCGGTTCCCAGAACGAGACGTGCAGTCTACCGGGTGCGATGTCCGGTAGCGATTCCACGATTTTCATCAGTACCGCCCGTCCAATGCGAACCGCGCTAGATGAATGTCCAAGATTTTAGAAAACGGCGTTCTACCCAACAGGCTGATTGGTGGAGGAACGCAAGTGAACACATTCACGACGAGCGCGCTGTCGAGTGGATTGTTGCTGTTAGGCATTTTATGCCCGGGGACGACGGCAATCGGAGCACCTGGCAGCGATTTCCTGCCACCGCAATGCGTCGAGCCATCGCGCGATGTCTTCGTCGGCGACACGGCGGGTGATCCGTCGTGCGACTACAACGATTTGCAATCCGCGATCGATTCGGCGTTCACGAATAACCAATGCCACACGACCGTGCACGTGACACGTGAGCATCTTTATACGAACCAGGCGCTGGTCATCAACAACAGCCGGAATATCACCCTCGCCGGATGGGGCGATGGGGCGACATGCGCATTTATAAAAGCCGATTATTGTTCCCTGTTCGGATGCTCGCTACCGCCGGCGGCGAGCAATCCGTTGGTGACCATTTCAGGTGGCAGTGGGAGCAGTGTCATCCACGTCGACGGCAACAGTAACCTTTCGCTGTTGAATCTCACGATCACAGGTGGCGACGTTGGATCGGACCAAAAAGGCGGCGGCATCTATTTCGATGGCACCGGAGCAGTGACGCTGACGAGCACCACCGTCAGCCTCAATCACGCCGGGTATGGCGCGGGTATCAACATCAACGGCGACGGTGGTGCGGCCACACTTACGCTGGACGATTATTCGGAGATTCTCGTCAACACCGCCGACGTATCGGGCGGCGGTATCCGCCTCGAAGGCAACGCGCGACTGTATGCGCTCAAGCCTCACACGCTGATCGGCTACAACAAGGCATTGAACGGTTACGGCGGTGGCATCGAAGTGCTGGGACCGGCGCGCGCCGACATCGGGTCGCCCGGATTCAACGGCCTGGGCGTTATTTCCAGCAACGATGCCGCGTATGGCGGAGGCATGGACATCCTCGCTGTAAACGACAGCGAAGACGCCATCGTGCGCGTGTTCACGACCGATGCGAATAATCCGGTGCAAATTTCCGACAACTTCGCGTCGCATACCGGTGGCGCGGTGTACATGAAGCCGCTGTTTGGATTGGACAGCTCCGCATTCGCGGCGTTCTGTGCGTACGATTTCCGAATCGACAACAATGCGGCGCAAGAGGGCACGGCGATCTATTCGGACTCAGATTATTCACTCGATCAAGCGCGAGGCGGTAGCATCGCGTTAAACACGAATCCTCTTTTCAGTAATGGTTTCGCGCAATTTTGTGTTCGAACCGAGACGCCGACGGCGTTGGGTGCGGTGGCATGCGCACAAGGTGTTACGTGCAATACATTCTCGAAAAACAAAGCCGAAGATTCAAACTCCCAGCCGACCGATGGCGCCACGATTCTGGTGCAGGATTGGGGCGAAGTGTATGGCGACAGGTTCGCCGCACGCCAGAATTCGGGTGCGCATTTCCTGCGCCAGATCGGAGACACGGGAACGCTCGGGGATCCCGACCCTACGGAAGGCGATGCAATCCTCAGCAACTGTCTCGTGGCCGACAACACGTTCACGCAGGAGGTGTTGGCCGAGACCGGCGGCACGCACGCGAAACTCGACATCAAATCGTGCACGCTGGCGGGCAATGTCGTCGGGGCGCCGTATACGATCCTCGCACCCGGTGGCTTCACCATATTCGACACCATCGTCGATCAGCCGGGTCGCGGCACGGTCGATCCTTCTGTGACGGACACCAATAATGCCGCGTACGTTCTCACCAATGACCGCACGTCACTGCCGGACATCGATTACATCGAGCAGGGCGAACCCACGTTCGTCAATGCTGCGGCCGGCGACTATCACCTCGCGCCTGGATCGCTCGGCGTGGATTCCGCGCCGGAGGACAACACACTGCCGAACAAAACGGACCTCGATCGCAATCCGCGCATCGTCGATCTGCCGACGATACCCAACAACTTTGGACCGATGGATATTGGCGCATACGAACTTCAATCGGACGGCTCGATCACGTGCATCGTTTCCGACACGATTTTTTGCAACGGGTTCGAAGCGGGCGGCTAAGACATTTTCTGCGGGACGAAATTCAGCGTCATTTCTTGAAACCAAGCACGTTCTCACCGTCGTATGTTTTGTCCGCGATGCTGCCGACGACGCGCGGTCGATTACAGATGAGGCGGCTGAACGCATGCAGGAACTCGACGATGCCGTACGACGGCTCGAAACAAAGATCAGCGCGCTGCGCGTCTGGTCGCCTTGCATTATTTTGCGGAACTTTCGTTTCCGGAAATCGCTGCGTTGAGCGACGTCGATGTGCCCACGTTGAATCGTGACTGGCGATGCGCACGCGCGTTTCTGTACGACATCCTCGGGCGAATCGCTGATGGTCTACTCGCAAAAAAAAGGGCGCCGAAGCGCCCTTTTTTATCGATGTCGCGGAACCTTACAGACTTTCGAATCCATCCGCGAAGATCACGTCGTCGATATCAAGTTGAATCGTGGTGCTGGCCGTGCGCGATTGACCATCCGTGATCGTCACCGGCAGCGACTTGGTGCCAAGCGCGACATCGGCGGGGATTCTCGTCGCGAGGGTGTAAATGCCATCGTTCGCCGTCTGATCGCCGTTCGTGCCGTCGTCGTAGAACTGCTGCGTCGCGCTACCGCCGATCGAGCTCAGGTCGACGGTGACAACGATGCCGGTGCTCGGCGGGTTGTTGGCCGGATTGACCGAAACCATCAGCAATACGACGGTGGATTGACCTGCCGCGACCGCGCTCGGCGCCGCGATGCCCGTGCCGGACAACGTTCCCGGCGCGAGTACGGTGAACTCGATGTTCGTCGTTGCCGTGCGGCCTTGTGCATCGGTGATGGTCACGGGGATCGATTGCGTTCCCACCATCGCAGTCGGGCCGACGGTTGCGTTGAACACAAATTTGCCGCTGCCGTTATCCGTGAACGTCGCCGCATTACTTCCGCCGATGCTGGTCAGATCGGCCGTTACCGTAATGCCGGTGCTGACCGGATTCGTACCACTCATCACCGTAACGTTGAGTTGCGTAGTAGCGCCGACGATGCCGGAGTTCGGCACGGCTGTGCCGGTGCCCGACAGCGCGCCTGCAACGAACACCGTTACAGACGCGGAGGCGGAGTTGCCCGGCGACGCTTCATCGGACGTGATGTTGCCGGTGACGTTGGTCTGCATACCCGACTGGATGGCCGTAACGACGACGCTGAACGTGCACGAATCCGACGCATTCAACGTAGCGCCACTTAGACTGATGGAGGCGCTGCCAGCAACCGCAACCACGGTGCCGCCGTCCGACTGACAATCGCCAGTGCCGGAACTCAATCCGTTCGGCGTGGCGACGACGAGACCCGCGGGAAGCGTATCGGTGAATGCAAGTCCGGTCAGCGTCGTTGCCGGGAATGGATTCCGTACGGTGAACGAAAGCGTGGTCGAGCCACCTAGCGGCATGCTCGGCACATCGAACGACTCGGACAGAACCGGCGCGAGCACCGTTACCGAAGCTGTTGTCGAATCGCCGGGACCGCTGTCATCCGCGGACACGGCGCTGGTCGTGTTGGCCTTTGAACCAACAGTCACACCTTTCACGTCCACCGTGATCGCGCACTGCTTGCTGCTCGCGATCGAACCGCCAGTCAGCGAGATCGTTGCCGAACCTGCGACCGCACTGACCGAACCGCCGCACGTGTTCGTCACATTGTTCGGCGACGCGATGACCACTCCGGCCGGCAGCGTGTCGGTGAACGTTACGCCCGTCATCGGACCGACGTTCGGATTGCTGAGCGTGAACGCCAGCGTGCTCGTGCCTCCGATCGGGATGATCGAGGGCGTGAACGAACTAGCGATCGACGGCACCGTACAAGACGAATTGATGATCTGCGAGTTCGATGTCGGCGAGGAGTAGTTCGGATCGCTCAGCGTCGCGGTGATGGTGTGGCTTCCCGGCATCACGGTGACATCCGCCTGCGCCGTGAAGAGACCGTAGCCATCAGAACTCGTGCTTACCGTCGTGAACCGCGCCGTTGCGATCTGCGTGCCGCCGTCAAAGAACGTCACGATTCCGCTTGGCGGCGTGGAGGCGATGATCACTGGGCTGGTAGCCAACGTAGCCTGAAGAGCAAACAGCTGAGAGCACGTTCCGCTCCCCAGAACCGTAAGCTGCAAGGTTGTGGCCAGTGGTGAGAATGTCTGCGCGAACGGCGCCGACGTACTGGCGTCGAACGTAGCATTTCCGGCGTAAACAGCCGTGATCTGATGCACGCCGGCCGGCAAGTTGACGGCGGTAGCCGGACGGAACGTCGCCGTATGCGCCGCACCAACACTACCGACGCCGAGCAACACCGGCTGGCCGGAGAACGAATCGTAGAACTTCACCGTGCCGGCCGTAACGGTGGCAGGCGTCATCGTCGCGGTGAATGTCGGACGACCACCGATAACCGACGGATTGCTGCTTGAGGTGAGAGCTACGCTGGTCGCCGTGCCTGCTTGCACAGTCACTGTTTGCGCGGCAGATGTGAGCGCGCTGTAGTTGCTGTCACCCGGCCAGCTTGCCTGGATGGAATTCGCACCGCTGGCGGTGATTCCGGTGGTCGTCAGCGTTGCGACTCCGCCGAACGTGCTGGTGCCGCTCAAGGTTGCCGTGCCGAGAACAGTCGAAGTCGTCGTATCGAGGAACGTGACGGTTCCCGTCGGGCTCGCCGTGCCAGGTCCCGCACTGCTGATTCCGGCCAACGTGAGGCTCAGAACAACGGAATCGCCGCTGCTGATATTCGTCGAGCCTGTTGTGAGTGCGCCCGCGAGTGTCGTTTGGCCGATAGTGACGGTTACCGGCGCGGCCGTCGCGGTGGCAAAACTCGCGTCGCCCGAATACGTTGCGCCGAGGACATGAGTTCCGCCGGTAAGCGGCGACGTATCCTGGAACGTGTAGCCGTAGACGCATGACGACGTCGGAATCGCGCCTGACAGGAAATGCGCTTGGCCGTTCGCGTTAAGCGTGCTCGTTTGTAGCGTGCTGCCGTTGTCGGTGATCGTGACAGTACCCGTCGGCACACCTTGTCCGGAAGCGCCAGTGACGGTCACATCGGTCCACACATAAGCACCGTAGTTGAACGTGGTTTGTGGACTTTCACCGGTGGTGCAGTTAAACGCGTTCGGCGCAATGGTTACGGTGGGCGTTTCCGAACTCACGCTCACCTGGACGGGAGCGGACGTGCTCGCCGCGAACGTCGTATCCCCGCTATAGCGGGCGAAGACGGTATACATACCGCCGGGAAGATTCGAAAGATCGATCGAGTAGTTGCCGCTGCCGTCGAGCGTCGCCACCGGAACGTTGTTGAGAAATCCTCCGGTTTCCGGATTCATCGGATTTCCGAGTGCTCCGCTCGACACGAGGAAGGCCACTTGGCCGCTCGGCACACCACCGCCGGATCCCGGCGCGACCGTGCCCGTCGCTGTGACAGTTTGACCGTGATCGATTGACGATGTCTGCGATAGAGCGAGCGTCGTCGTGGTGCTGCGGAACGTGACCGTGGCCCATAGTTTTGCCAGCGAATCCGCGTTCGGCGAGCCGAGACCGGTGGCCAAGTCATATCCGGGAGTGGCTGTCCAACCGAGCTTATTGCCAGCCGTGCAACTGGAATCGCCGCAGATGAGCGTGTTGCCGGCGGTGATGTCGTGAAACGCGCAATTGGAATCGAGACTGGTGCTGTTGGACTGGCACGTCAGTCCGGCTGTGTGCTGCGCATCGGCCAGCGCGTAGTAGACGTAATTGGGTTGGCCTTGACGACCGCCGTTGTATTGGTTTACCAGTGCCTGGATGCCGGCCATTGAAGGCGCGGCGACCGACGTGCCGCCGACGATACCCGCGTTGACAATCGTCCCGCTGGAACTTAGTTGGCAGATGCCCTCACCACAATAAAGCGTACCATCGTGATCGGCCGCGGCGGCCAACGCGACGTCAGGCATGTAACGGTGAGGGCCCGGGGTGAACGGCGCGGCCGGGTCGCTCTTGAATCCGTTCGGATAGGCCGGGTCGGTAACGGGGACACCGAATCCGCTTTGCCACGATGGCGTCGCGACATACGCGCTGACACCGCCGCTTCCTGACCACAAGCCTGCCGCTCCGGTCGCGCCGCTGCCTTTGGCTTCGTTCCACGGAGTTTCGGGGATGTATCCCAACGCGGACGCGAACGGCGGCGTGGCGGTTGCTGCCGTTCCCCAATAAGAGCCACCGCCTTCCGCGAAGATGGTGCCGCCGACGGCCACGTTATACGGCGTCGATGCGAGTGCGCTGACCGCGTAGCCGGACGTCGAAAAATTGCTGTTCGAGCTGTCGCAACCCGCTGGGCCGTTGTCGCCAGAAGAAACGAACACCGACTGACCCTGCGCGGCGGCCTGCGCCCAAAGGTTCACGTAAAACGAATCCGCCGCTTGTGAGAAGTTGGCTTCGCATTGCCCGTAGCTTTCGCTGATGATGTCCGTGAGGTTGTTCTGCACCGCGTACATCGCGGAAAGGTCGACGCCGTCGGTTACCAGCGTTGCGCGCGAGGTGATGAATTCGATCGTCGCACCTGGAGCTGCGCCGCCGGAAACTTCGACGTCGAGATACGACTCGCCATCGTCACCGGGTACGACGCCGGGATCCTCGCCGGCGACGACGAAGATGGGGTCGTTGTTCTTGAGCCCGAAAAATTCGCGGTAGATCTGGACGTCCGCGATGTTGATGTCGGTACGACCGATGATGCCCACGGTAACGCCGGTTCCATCGTTGCCCGCTGTCAGCAGCGGTACCGTGTTGTAGATCGCGGCGAAGTCGCCAGCGCCGACGAAATGCGTGGTGCCATTGGTGTAATCGGGCGCGCTGAACACAATGTTGGAGGCGTCGAACATAGGCGCATTACCGGTCGCCGGAGCCGTACGTAACGTCGTCTTGCGCGCACCTTTCATGTCGCTGGTCTTGAAGAAGTCATTCAATGTCGGTACGCCAGCGATGACCGGACGCAACGCGTCGGGAACCGTGATGTCCGTTGAGTTGGCGATATGACTGTCGCCGTTGATCGAGTAACGGTGCATCTCGGTCTGGAAGGCCGATTCCACTTGGCCGGCGCTGCCGCTGAATTGAATGAAGCGTTTGCCCGGAGCAACCTGCTCGACGGTGAAGCCTTCGCTCGACAGCCAATCGGTGATCTGCCGGATATCCGAGTCGGCAACGCCGAGTGCGGCGCCGAACTGGTCCGGCGTGATCCAGTGATGAAAATTCGCGTGGCCAGAATCCAGCTGCTGATCGATCAGCGTCATCAACGCATGATCCTGCTCCGTGCTCGCTTGCAGCACCATGATCATGTGGTCGAGTTGTGTGCTGGCGTTCAGACGACCGAGATCGCTTCCGCTTCCGATCAGCGGCGACGTCTGGCCGTTGATGGTGCTGCGTTTGCGGTTGTCGACCGTTTGCGTCACGCGGGCGATCGGAAGGATATTGAGTGTCGGTGGATTGATGAACTGCGCGCCGCCAGCCGGAGGCTTCGCGCCTGCGCCGGACGAGCCCGACGTCGCGAAGGCGAATCCGCACAGCAACGTCAGAACGACGGAGCTGCCGACGATACGAATAACGTTTGTCCAGCTCGCGCGAACACGCGAGGTGCGAGATGAAGGCAGCATATTTTTTTCCCCTACGAATTGCACAGACCCGTCCGGATTATAGGCGCGCGCTCGACATAATCCACTTCCTATTTCGTACGGTCATGAATTCGAAGATAGCGATCGCCGATTGGGGCGAATAAGCCGGTTCATCCGAGTTGTAAGCATTTGTATGGCAGAACGTGTCAGGTCTTTCCGTTTCCGGAATTGAAACCGATTTCTTTTCCGGAGACGTTATGAAACTGACAGTGTTGTGGGCGATTTCATGGGCGCGCGGCGCGCTTACGGCCGTACTGATGTGTGCCGTCAGCGCTTCGGCTTTTGGCGCTACGGTTTGCGTGGGCAGTAACGCGGAACTGGCCGCCGCGCTGTCGCAGGCACAGACAGCGGCAACGCAGATCGAAGTGATCTCAGGAACATACGATCTGACGACGACGATCTGGAGCACGAATGGTGTCGCTATCGCCGATCTGTTCAGCGGTTCGAGCATCACCGGTGGCTATGGCCGTTCGTGTCTGTCGCGATCCGACAATCCGGCTGCGACGGTTTTCGCCAACTCGGGCAATTTTTATTCCGAGGTCAACGTTCTTGGCAACGCTACCTTCGACAACCTGACGTTCACGATCCCGGGCGGTTTCACCATCAAGACCGAGAGCATCGCGAACTTTTCGACGTTGACGGTCCAGAACAGCATATTCCACGGCACAACGAGCAACATTCCTTTGTTCTTCGATTGGCGCGAGCCGACCACGACCTCGGCGACATTACGCGTCGCGAACAGTCTTTTTTTCGGCAACACCGATGGTGGCATCAATAACGGCACGGGCGCGATCACGTTTCGCGTGCTGCAAGGCGCACCGAAAATCGAAGCGGTCAACAACACGGTCGTTGACAGCAACGGAACGCTCGGCGCGTTCTACGTGCTCAACGAGGTACCGACACAAATTTACGCCTACAACAATATTTTCTACGGAAGCGCGTCGCTCGACGTGTTTTTCAAGGACGGTTCGCAGGGTTATCTTTATAACAACGACATCGGCACCTATCTCGTCGGAACCGGGCAAGCCTTCGTGAACACCTTGCGCGGCGATCCGAAACTCGACGCGAATTTCCGCCCGATCGAAGCGCCGCTCTCACCGGTGATCAACTACGGCACCGCCAGCGTGATCGACGGGTTGCCGAGTACCGACATCGTCGGCGACGACCGGCAAGTCGGCAGCAAGCCCGATCTCGGCGCGTACGAGTCGGGCATCAGCGACAGCGCCAGTCAACTCGTCATCAATACGAACGACAGCGGCCCCGGTTCATTGCGCGCGGCGATCGACAGCATCAATGCATACACGTACGCGCAAACGGTGGTGCAGTTCGCCATCGCCGGCGCGTGTCCGCACATGATCGCAGTGCAGTCGCGCCTGCCGGGCATCACGCACAACGCCGAAATTTTTGGTTACTCGCAAACCGGTTCGACGGTGAACACGCTCGCGATCGGCGACAACTCCGCGCAGTGCATCGTTCTGGATGGAAGCGCCGCGAATCTCAGCACCGCGATCACCGTGCCGGCTGGCGTCGCCGACGCAACGTCGCTCGAAGTGCAGGGCATCGCGTTCAGCGGTTTTTCGAGCGTCGCACTCGAATTGCAAGGCGGTAGCGAACATGTCGTGGTTGGTAATCGTTTCGGCGGCAGGCTGGGCTCGCTCGCGCTCGCGCCCGTGGGCACGGCCGTCAACGTCGATCCCGGTGTGCACGATGTCACCATCGGCGGTGGTCCGAGCGGGGCGAGGAATCTTTTCAGCGATCTGACTATCGACGGTGTATTCATCGCTCCGCGCAGCGGCTCGACGAAACCGGCGAGCAACACGCAGGTCACCAACAACTATTTCGGTTTCACCTTCGCCAACGGCGTGCAGTCTGCAGCGCCGATAGCGTTCAACGCGCTGTCGATCAGCGGACCGGGCAACTCGGTGACGAATAACGTGATCGGCAACGCCGCCGGTTTCGGAATATTGCTGAAGACAACCGACGCACACGACAACACCATAACCGGAAACCGCATCGGCATCGATGGAAATGGCGCGGCTGCTGGCACCAATCTCGGCATCAAGTTGTTCAACGGCGCGCATGACAACAATCTGTCGTTCAACATCATCGCCGACAACCTGCAGGGCGGGGTCGTGATCGAAGATGTTGGAACAGTGCACAACAAGATCGTCAGTTCGCAGTTTTACGACAACAGCGGCCTCGGCATCGATCTCGGTGGTGACGGCGTGACGCCGAAC
>CAZZYA010000054.1:0-16806 GCA_964658115.1 uncultured Rudaea sp.
GTCGTGCCTTATAAGAGTTGCTGCGACTTTGTGATTGCGCTTCAAAATTACTCTTACAGCCTCACCGCCCTTGGCTGCGTGCAGTGCAGCCAGACGAAACTCTTTTTACCTGGCGTGTACAGGCTTGTTGCGAGGGTGATCGCGCGCAGGACGCGCGCGGTCCGCGCATGGCCAGGGTTGGCCATTCGCGCACAGAACCTAGGGGAGAAAACCAAAACGTTTTTTGGTGACTTCCGCCGTTGAGCAAAAAGTTACCCGCTCGTCCCGAGCGGAAGCTTTGCTTCAAAAAAAACAATCTAGCGATTAACCGCCTGCATCCCCGCCGGGGCATACCGATCCCCCACGACTTGATCCGCCGGCATCGCCGCCTCGAGCGCATCGACATCGAGCGCCGACAGTCGAACGTCGACCGCCTTCGCGTTCTCGTCAAGGTATTTGCGTCGCTTCGTACCCGGAATCGGGACAATGTCATCACCCTTCGCTAGCACCCACGCCAAAGCGAGTTGTCCGGCGGTCGCGCCTTTCGATTTGGCGATCTCATTCACGCGCTCAACCAAAACGACATTCTTGTCGAACGCCTCGCCCTTGAAGCGCGGATAACGCTCCGACCGACTGTCGTTCTTCGGGAAGTCGGACACCTGTTTGTACGCGCCGGTAAGAAAACCGCGGCCGAGCGGACTGTACGGTACGAATCCAATGCCGAGTTCGCGCACGGTCGGCAAAATATTTTCCTCGACACTGCGCTCCCACAACGAATATTCCGATTGCAGCGCGGTGATCGGATGAACCTTGTGCGCACGGCGAATCGTTTCGGCGGCGGCTTCGGATAATCCGAGGTACTTCACCTTGCCCGCTTTCACCAGATCCGCCATCGCGCCGACGGTTTCTTCTATTGCGACATCAGGATCCACACGATGCTGGTAATACAGATCGATGTAGTCGCTGCCGAGACGCTTGAGCGATGCATCGCATGCCTCACGCACGTATTCCGGCCGGCCACTGATTTTCCAAACGCCAGGATTTTCCTTGGTACGCTGATTGGCGAACTTGGTCGCGAGGAAAATCTTGTCGCGACGACCCTTCAGCGTCTTAGCGATCAACTCTTCGTTGTCGCCGATGCCGTAGGTGTCGGCCGTGTCCCAAAAATTAATGCCGAGATCGAGCGCGCGAAGCAGCGTAGCGGTGGATTCCTGATCGTCGCGCTCGCCATAGAATTCGCTCATGCCCATGCAGCCGAGTCCCATTCGCGACACGACCGCACCCTGACTTCCCAGTTTTACCGTCTGCATAGTTGTCCGATTCCTTTCCGCGTAGCCCCGCTGCAACCTAAAACCCCTGTCCGCATGGTACCTTACGCATGTTGAGTGGGTTATGATCTTTATTTAAGAAACGCCGCTGGAATCGGCATCGATTTCGGCATAATCACGGCAAGTCACGCCGCACTCGGGGAGGAGTCGCGATGGGGAATCGGTTTCGTTGGCTGAGCTTTGTCGCAACGCTGGCGTTGACGGCGTGCGGCGGCGGCAGCAACTCCGGCAGTTCCGTCGGCACGTCGCCCCCGCCCCCGCAAAGTACTCCGGATTCCGGCTGCACCGGCTCCTGCGCCAACGCGAATTCCTATCTCACCGAAACCGATGTCGAGCAGATCATCGCGCAGGCGGTGACCGAGGCGAAGGCACAAAGCAAGAACGTCGTCGTAACCGTGGTCGATCGCGTCGGCAACGTCCTCGGCGTGTACCGCATGAACGGCGCGCCGCCGACGATCACCATTCGCGATCCGCGCACCGTCGTGGGCGGTCTCGAAGGACTCAACGTCCCGCCCGAACTCGGCGCGATTTCCAAAGCCATCACCGCCGTCTATTTTTCGTCCGAAGGCAACGCGTTCACCTCTCGGACTGCCGGACAAGTCGCGCAGGAACATTTCAATCCGGGTGATGCGACCGCGCCCGCCGGTCCATTGTTTGGCGTGCAGATTTCCAACTTGCGTTGCTCCGACATCAACCAACGCTTCACGGGCGGCACAAGCCCGGGCACGCACAGCGCGCCGCTCGGTCTGTCGCCGGATCCGGGCGGCATCTCGCTCTACAAAGCCGGCGTGCCTGTCGGCGCAGTCGGCGTGTCCGGTGCCAAGCCGGTCTATACGCTCGACGACAACGCGGAAGTCAAAGAAATCGACATGGACGAGATGGTCGCCGTCGCCGGCAGCTATGGCTTCGTCGCGCCAGCCGATCGTCGCGCCGATCAGATCACGGCGGGCGGACTCGTCCTGCAATACACCAACGAAAGCTTCAGCGATCTCGCCACCAATCCGGCGAGCGCGCCGGCGTATTCGACGCTCGCCACGCTCGGCGGTCTCATCGCCGTGCCGGCGTATGCGGACGCGACGATCCTGCGCGGCACCGCGTTCGGCCAGCCGGAATCCGGCATTCGCGCCGATACGGATCAGTGGCCAGGACTCGACGCGTTCGTCGTGGTCGACAAGAACAACCAGAACCGTTTTCCGCCGCGCGACGGAACCGATGGCGCCAGCGCACTCACCGCGAGCGAAGTGCGCACCATCATCGGTGAGGCCATCAAGATCGCGCATCGCACTCGCGCCCAGGTTCGCCGGCCACTCGGATCGCCCGCCGGCGAGACGATCGTTATCAGCGATACGAACGGTGTCGTGCTCGGCATCGGCCGCACGCGCGATGCGCTGGTCGATGCGATCGACGTGACCACGCAGAAAGCGCGCACCGCCGCGTTTTTCTCCGGCGCGTACGCGGCGGGCGACATCCAGTCCGTTCCGCCTGCGAACTACTTCGCCGATACGGTTGCCAACGGCGCGCTCAACATCACCACCATCGGGAAAAGTTCGCCCGCGAAATATGTGTCTGCCTTGCGTTCATTCCTCAATCAACCGAACGCGCTCGCAGACGGCGCCATTGCCTACTCCGACCGCGCCGTCGGTCTGCTGTCGCAACCGTTCTATCCGAGCGGCGTGCCGGGCGCGCCGAACGGTCCGCTGTCGTTGCCGTTCAACCAGTGGAGTCCGTTCCAGACCGGTCTCGAACTGGATCTTTCGTACAACCAGATTCTGCTGTCGATCGCCTACATCCTCAATCAGGATGGATTGGCCATTAACCTCGACGGCGTCACGATCGCGCCCGCGCCGACCACCGCGACGCCGGCACCGCTGCCCGACGTGCTGCCCGGTTCGTGCACCGGATTGTCGCGTATACCGAACGGAATCACTCTGTTTCCCGGCAGTTTCCCGATCTATCGCAACGGCGTTCTCGTCGGCGGCATCGGCGCGTCGGGCGATGGTTCTGATCAAAGTGACCTGGTCGCCTTCCTCGGCTTGTCGAACGGCGCCGCTGCGCTCAACACCGGCATCGAGCAAGCGCCGGCGAACATCCGCGCCGATACGCTCGCGCCGGTCAATGCCCGCCTGCTCTATGTGCAGTGCCCGCAGGCGCCTTTCATCGACACCAACGATGCCAACGTCTGCGAGGGCATGTGACATGGAGAACGCCGAACACAAGCGACGCTTTCCTCACCTGAGCGCCCTCGCCGCCGCGTCGATAGGAATTTCGACATTGTGGATTTGTGGAAATATCCACGCGCAACAGGTGCAGATGGCGACCGACGTGCTGGAGCTGTTCGGCATCGTGCCGGGTCCGACGTACGATCCGAGCGAATCGCAGATTCCGCGCCGTCGCCCCGGTCATCCGTACGAGCCGCCGCCGGAATTCACGGTCCAGAATCCCAATGGCGTTCCGCCAGCGCCGATCGATCAGGCCGGCTCCTTCATTCCGGTGCCGAATCGCTGGCGCATCATGGAAACGCTGGGCTACAAGTTTCCGTGGTACGACCCATACGATCAGAACATCTGGAAAGGCGACAAGCCGATCGACGGCAAGGATCATTTCCTCGCGCTGAACTTCATTTCCGAAACCGTCGACAACGCGCGCAGCGTGCCGACACCGGTGGGCCCACAGTCGCCGTCGCAGGCCGGCCAGAACGACGTGCTTGGGCGCATCAACCAGAACGTATTTTCGCAGACGGCCATCGCCAGCGCCGATTACTACAAAGGCGACACCACGTTCAAACCGCCCGAATACGAATTCAAGGCGACACTTGCGTTCAACTACAACCGCGTCGACGTACAGCAGGTGCGCGCCACACAAATCGATCCGCGCCTGGGCGAAACGCGCGACGATGGCTTCATCGGCGTGCAGGAACTGTTTTTCCTGAAAGACCTGCGCACGCTCGACGAACGTTTCGACTTCGACGAAGTGCGCGTCGGAATCCAGCCGTTCTCGAGCGACTTCCGCGGCTTTCTGTTTCAGGACAGCGAACCGGGCGTGCGCTTCTTCGGCAACCGCGACAACAATCGCTGGCAGTACAACATCGCCTATTTCCGTCCGCTGGAAAAAGATCTGAACTCCGGCTTGAACGACGTCACAAAGGCGCCGCGTCACGAAGACATTCTTCTGTTCAACGTCTATCGGCAGGATTTGCCGATCCAGGGTTTCACCTCGCAAGGGATCATCCTGCTCGACCACAACCGCGATTCGAAGTTTTACGATTCGGATGGTTTCCTCGAGCGCCCGGCGGCAGTCGGCCTGGAGCAGCTGCGCAAGTTCGATGTCGCGTATGTCGGCTACAACGGTGACGGACATTTCGGCCGGCTGAATCTCACCGCGTCGCTGTACGGCGTGTTCGGACATCAGGACAAGAGCATCTTCGTCGACAAGTCCGATCAGATTCGCGCCGGCTTCGCCGCGGCGGAAGCGTCGATGGATTTGGACTGGATTCGCCCGCGCGTCTCGGTGGCGTACGCGAGCGGCGACAAGAATCCGTACGATGATAAATCGACCGGCTTCGATTCAGTGTTCGAGAATCCCATTTTCGCCGGCGCCGATACGAGCTACTGGATCAGCCAGGGCATTCCGCTGATCGGCGGCGGCGGCATCGTTCTGCACGGCGACAATAGCTTGATTCCGGATTTGCGTTCCAGCAAGGAACAAGGTCAGGCGAATTTCGACAATCCCGGCTTGCGTCTCGTCGGCATCGGCGCCGATTTCGATCTGACGCCGAAGAACCGTTTATCCGCGAACGTCAACGAACTCTGGTTCGACAACACGTCCGTGCTCGAAGCGCTGCGCGCGGCTTCGCCGATCGACCGCAACATCGGTACCGATGCGTCGTTGGCGTGGATTTTCCGGCCGCTCTTCTCGCAGAACATCGTGTTTCGGTTATCCGGCTCGATGCTGCTGCCGGGTACCGGTTTCAAGAATCTCTACGGAACCGAACACAGCCAATATTATTCTGTGCTCGCCGATATGACTCTGACCTATTGAGAATGCCGATATGACAATCTTCCGTCAGAGCTTGCGACGCCGCATTCTCCACAAATCCACATTAATACTGCTGACGCTGGCCGCCGTTGCGTTGTCGATATTCGCCATCGCAAGCGAAGAAGAACAACCGGTCGAACGCAATTACGTCACCGCCCCGCCCGCTCCAGCTTTTCAGAGCTGGGACGAGGCCGACAAGAAGTCCGTAGGCTGCGTGACGTGCCACACCAAGTCCGACCGCAAAACCATGCATGCAAACGAGGCCGTCGTGCTCGGCTGCACGGACTGCCACGGCGGCGATGCATCCATTTCGTCGCCGCCCGGCGAAACGTATTCCGCCGACGACAAGAGCACGCTGCGTCAATGGTCTGCGTCTTATACGGGCGCCATGGAAAAAGCGCATGTGTTGCCGCGGTATCCGGAGCATTGGAAAACCAGCGCGAATCCGGTCCGCAGCTATACGTGGCTGCTCAAGGAATCAACCGAGTTCGTACGTTTCGTCAATCCCGGCGATTTGCGCGTGGCCGACGAAGCCTGCAGCGCGTGTCATCTGCCGATCGTCGAAGCGAACAAGAAAAGCCTGATGGCGAACGCCGCGATGTTCTGGGGCGCCGCGTCGTACAACAACGGCATTTTGCCGTACAAACATTCCATCCTTGGCGAGGCGTACACGAAAGACGGCCAGCCCGCCGCGACCGATTCGCAGATCACGCCCGACGCGAACATGATCGCGCACGGCATCCTGCCGAAGGTCAATCCGTTGCCGACATGGGAAACCACGCCCGTCGCTGATATCTTCCGCGTGTTCGAACCGGGCGGCCGCAACATCGGCACGCTGTTTCCGGAAATCGGTTTGCCCGACGAATCCGGAAAAATCCAGCGACTGGAAGAACCGGGTCGGCCCGATATCAAGCAATCCAATCGCGGTTCCGGAACCGGCAGCCGCATTTCGATTCCGGTGCTGAACATCACCAAGACGCGTTTGAACGATCCGTTCATCTGGATGATGGGAACCAATGACAATCCGGGTGACTATCGTTCGTCGGGTTGCTCGGGTTGCCACGTCGTTTACGCCAACGATCGCGATCCGTTCCATTCGGCGCAATACGCGCAGTACGGCAATCTCGGCATGTCGCAGGAAGCCGATCCGACCATTCCGCATGGCGAATCCGGGCATCCCCTGAAGCATGAATTCACGCGCGAAATTCCGACCAGCCAATGCATGATCTGCCACATGCATCAGCCGAACATGTTCATCAATACGATGGTCGGCTACACGATGTGGGATTACGAGTCCGACGCGCCGTTCATGTGGCCGGAAAAACAGAAATATCCGACCGACGCCGAACAGCGCAAGATTCTCGATCGCAATCCCGAAGAAGCGGCTATCCGCGGCAAATGGGGCGACTTCGATTTCATGAAGGACGTCTCGCTGCTCAATCCGCAATTGAAAGATACGCAGTTCGCCGACTATCACGGCCACGGCTGGAATTTCCGTGGTGTCTATTCGCGCGACCGCAAAGGCGATCTGCTCGACAAGAACAAACAGATCGTCGACGACAACGATCCGGACAAGTGGACGAAAGCGGTTCATCTGCAATCGATCCATGTCGACGTCGGTATGCAGTGCGTCGATTGCCATTACGCGCAGGACAATCACGGCGACGGTTACATCAAAGCCGAAGTCATGGGCGCGGTCGAGATCCAGTGTCAGGACTGTCACGGCACGGTCGACAAGTATCCCTCGCTGAAAACATCGGGTCCGGCCGCATCCCAATACGGCCGCGACTTGCAACTCATCCGTAATCCGGACGGCAAGAAACGTTTCGAGTGGATCGGTGGCAAGTTGATTCAGCGCTCGGCAGTCACGCCGGGTCTGGAATGGACGATGGCACTGTTGAAGGACGATTCGCTCCCCGGCTCGCCCGGCTACGATGCGAAAGCGGTGCGTGCGCATACGGTATCGATGAACCCGGACACGCAAGACTGGGGTGCGAGCGTGCCGAAAGAACAGCGCGCGCACAACGAAGACAAGATGCTCTGCTACACGTGCCATACCTCGTGGACGACGAGCTGCGGCGGATGTCATTTGCCGATTCAGGCCAACTGGAAAACCGAACGCCATAAGTACGAAGGCGGCGAGACGCGCAACTTCGCAACCTATAACCCGCAAGTCGCGCGCGACGACATGTTCTTCCTCGGCGTGCACGGCGAAATCAAGGATCATAAGATCGCCCCGGTGCGATCGTCCTCGGCGCTTATTCTTTCGTCGACGAATATCAACCGCGAGAAGATTTATACGCAGCAGCCGCCGATTTCCTCGGCCGGTTATTCGTCGCAGGCATTCGCACCCCACTACCCGCATACGGAACGTCGCACCGAAACCAAGGATTGCGACGACTGCCACGTGTCCAAGAATAACGACAACAACGCAATCATGGCGCAGACGTTATTGCTCGGCACGAAGTTCATCGACTTCATAGGGTGGCACGCGTGGGTCGGCGAAGACGGCGGCGTCGGCGCGGTGCAAGTCACCGAGTGGGACGAACCGCAAGCCGTGATCGGCAGCTACCTGCACCGCTACGCGTTTCCGGATTGGTACAAGCAGCATCAGGATCGCGGTCAACAACTGGCGAACGCCGAAGAACACAGAGCGGGCACGGCCAACTGCATCCAGCTTCGTGGTGAATATCTCTATGTCGCCGAAGGCGCCAAGGGCATGCGCGTCTATGACGTCGCGAGCATCGGCAACAAAGGCGTGTCGGAAAAGATCATCACGGCGCCCTTCTCGCCGCTCGGCCAGAACACCCACATCGGCTCCAAGAACGCGACGTGCGTCGCGCTCGCGACGACGCAACCGGTCGATCCCGGACGCAACCAGAGCGAGCTGATGCAGGGTGCGAACCAGGAACAGGTGATGAACGGCATCTATAAATATGCCTACATCACCGATGCCGATGAAGGCCTTATCGCTACCGATATCGTCACGCTGCAAGACCGCGACTCGCAGAACAATTTCTTCAAGCGCGACATGACGTGGAACGAAAACAGCGTACTGACCGGCGCGCGTCATGTGCACATCGCGGGCAACACGTTCTACGTGTCGACCGATCGCGGCGTCGTCGTGCTCGATATGACCGACCCGCTCAAGCCGGTCTATCTCACCACCGTCGCGATTGCCGATGCGCAGGCTTCGCAAGCGCAGTTCCGCTATCTGTTTGTCAGCGCGAAAGATGGATTGCACGTCGTCGACATCACAGTGCCCGCGAAAGCGCATGAAGTGGCTTCCGCGCATATTCCGCTTCGCGATGGACATAAGCTGCACGTCGCGCGCACATACGCCTACGTCGCGGACGGAACCGATGGCGTCGCCATCATCGACGTGACCAATCCGGAAAAGCCCTTCGTCTATCAGATGTTCAACGGCGACGGAAAGATCAACGACGCGCACGACATCGTCGTCGCGACCACGAACGCATCGCTGTATGCATACGTCGCCGACGGCAAGAACGGATTGAAGGTATTGCAGCTCACGAGTCCGGAATCGCAGCCGAAGTTCTACGGTTTCTCGCCGGACCCGAAACCACAGATGATCGCGTGGTATCCGACCAAAAACGCGGCGCTGTCGTTGTCGCGCGGTCTGGAGCGTGATCGCGCCGTGGACGAATCGGGCAACCAGATCGCCATCTTCGGTCGTATCGGTTCACGCCCGTTCCATCTCGACGAAATGCAGAACCTGTTCCTGCACAAGGACGGCACGCCGTGGTTCGTCGACGTCAACGGATGGCGCAGCGATCGTCGCACGGTGACCGACGACAAGACCCCAAGACCCGAGGCGCATGGAGCCGTCACCGCGCAATGATCGCCGCAACGGCAAAGCGTCGCTGAAAAACGGCGCGGGCGGCGACATGTCGCCTGCGCACGCGGCGTTGTGGCAGCGCATTCGTAATCATGCGTTCGAATGCGCGGATGATGGCGTCGATTTCCTGAGCAAGCTGGCGCGCGAACAGGGATGGGCGCCACGCTACGCACGCGCGGCCATCGATGAATACCGTCGCGATTGTTTTCTCGCTGTCACCGTCGGCCACGAGATGGTGCCGAGCGACGACGTCGATCAGGTGTGGCATCTGCACCTCACCTACACACGCAATTACTGGACGGCATTCTGCCCCGACGTGCTCGGCTGCGATTTGCACCACCAGCCCTCGCGCGCGCGCGCAGATGACGCGAAGCGTCTCGCCGAACGCTACGCCGCTACGCTCGCCGCGTACTTCGACGCGTTTGGTCCGCCATCCGCCACATTCTGGCCATCGACGCGTCAGCGCTTTCGCCATCCTGCGCGTTACCAACGCGTCGATTCCGATCGCTATTTCGTCTTGCCACGTCCGCATCTACCGGGATGGCGTCGCATCGCCGCGTTGTTCGCGACGCTTGCTTTACTCGTCGGCGCACGTTCGGTACTCGCCTCATCCGCCAATCCGCTTGAATGGACGGGCGGCGAATTCATTATTTTCTACCTGGTGTTCGCGCTCATTTGCATCGTGTCGATGTTCGCGTGGCGACGTCATCTGCGCGAGAACGGCGCGCTCGGCGGTGACAGCGCGCTCGATACGTGGGACATCGCCTACCTCGCTGGCGGCACCGAGCGTGTGTTGGACTCGGCCGTTGCGAGACTGATGAACGACAACCGCGTCGTGTGGGACGCCAGCAAGAAAAGTTTGCGGATGACCGACCAAACACCGATCGACGATCCGCTGCTCGATCGGATCGCGCGTCATCTGATCATCGAAGGCAGTCCGCGTCAGCTCGCGAAGCGTCTCGGACCTGAACTCGCACGCATCCACGACAAATTGAGCACGCGCGGATTACTGCTCGATGCTGACGCGAAAGCCCGGGCCGCGTGGCTCCCGACATTGCTACCCGCCGCTCTGTTGTTGTTCGGCGCGGCGAAGACGACGATCGGATTGTCGCGCGACAAGCCTGTCTCGATCCTCGTCGTCATGATGATCATTCTCGCGCTCGGCACGCTGTTGTGGGCATTCCGTGCACCAGCCCGTTCGCTCGCCGGCGACCGCGCGCTCGAAAAACTGAAAGAGCGACATGCGCACAGCGCACGCGCGCCACGCAGTGAGGATCTGCCGCTCGCCGTCGCTCTCGCCGGCACCGCCGTGCTGGCCGGCACACCGTACGACGCTTACCATCAATTCCGACAGCCGCAGAGCGGCGGCGATTCGTCCAGCAGCAGCGGTTGCAGTGGCGGCGGCGGAGGCTGCGGTGGTTGCGGCGGCGGCGACTGAGCCGGCGCGGATGAATGATCCTCACGAACGAAATCCCATCATGAAAGCATCCATCGCCGAGATGATGGCACGTCTGCCCGGCCCCAAAACCGAGCGATGGCCTGACGGCGAACGATTCGTCGAAGCGTTCGCTCATGGAAGTCTTGTGGTGGAACTCTACGCGCCGGCCCGCGCCGATCCACAGACGCCGCACGATCGCGACGAGGTGTACTTCGTCGTGTCGGGCTACGGCGAGTTCGTGATCGCCGGCGAACGGTCGCGTTTCCAGAAAGGCGACGCCTTTTTCGTCGCGGCTGGCGTCGAGCATCGTTTCGAAAATTTTTCGACCGACTTCACGACATGGGTCGTATTCTACGGTCCGCCAGGTGGCGAATAGCGCCCGTTCCAGACAGGAGTTTGCATGTTGACTCGCACCGTTTTGATCGCAGCGATGCTGGCTTGCGCGGGCGCCGCCCAGGCGCGTCAGGTCAAAAGCGTGGGCAAGATCAAGACCGCCAACGAAACGCCGCTCGATCCAGTCGCTTCACGCAAAGCGATCGAAACGGCTAATCAGGACTTCATCGTCGCGCTGAAAAAGAAAGACAGCAAAGCACTCGGCGAAGCGTTCGAACCCGACGCGATCCTGCTGCCGGCGGGTGCCGACGCACTGCACGGACGCGATCAGATTTCCAAATATTTCGCCGCGATGGTCGCGAGCAAAACGATCGACGAAGCCAGCGCGCTCACGCAGGATGTCGCCGTCACCGCGCACACGGCGTACGAGACGGGACTGTATACATTCACGACGCGCACTGGCGGCGCGGCGGCCGTGGCCGATCACGGGAAATACCTCATCGTGTGGCAATGCGATGACGACAAGAAATGGCGCATTCTGCGCGAGATGTCGAACAGCAGCGTGCCGCCGGCCAAGCCGCAACACTGACATCGCATTCGGCTAGACTCTGCGCATGGCACAAACCGCAGAGGCGCTCACCGCTCAAACCAATCCCGCCGCGCAACTCATCGAGCGCGCTCTCAGCCGTGCCGGCGGAACGGCGCTGAGCGAAGGCAACACGATCGAACTGCTGATCGACGCGCGGCAGAATTTCGATGCGTGGCTGGCGGCGATTCGCGGCGCGCAGCGCAGCATCCTGTTCGAGAACTACATTTTCAGCGACGACGAAATCGGCCGCGAATTCCGCACGGCTTTTATCGAAGCCGTATCTCGCGGTGTGAAAGTGCTCGTCATCTACGATTGGCTCGGCTGTCTCGGCAGTTCGCGCGCTTCGTTCTGGAAGCCACTGATCGAAGCCGGTGGATTCGTGCGCGTCTACAACCCGCCCCGGTTCGACCGCCCTCTTGCGTGGCTCTCGCGCAATCATCGCAAGCTGATCATCGTCGACGGCGATCTCGGTTTCATTTCGGGTATTTGCGTCGACGCGAAATGGCTCGGCCGTCCGTCGAAACATCTCGATCCGTGGCGTGACACCGGTGTCGCCGTGCGCGGACCGGCGTGTCACGACATGTCCGTCGCGTTCTGCGGCAACTGGTCGGCGCTCGGCGATTCGTCGGATTTCGACGTCGGCCCGATGCCGGCGCGCGTCGGCGACGTTGCGCTGCGCGTGATCGCGACACAACCGCGCAGCGCCGGCATTTTCCGTACCGATCAGCTCATCGCCGCGATGGCGCGCAAAACGTTGTGGATTTCCGATGCGTACTTCGTCGGACTCGCGCCGTATGTGCAGTCGCTCGGCGCGGCTGCGTCGGACGGTGTCGACGTTCGCCTGCTCGTGCCGGGAAGCAGTGATTTGCCGCTCGTTGCGCGGCTTTCCCGCGCGGGCTATCGGCCGTTGCTCGAATCCGGCGTGCGCGTGTTCGAATGGAACGGACCGATGCTGCACGCGAAAACAGCGGTTGCCGACGAGCGTTGGGCGCGCGTCGGATCGAGCAATATGAACATGTCGAGCTGGTTCGCGAATGCCGAGATCGATGTCGCGGTCGAGGATGAATGTTTCGCGCAATGCCTCGCGCGGCAATATGAAAAAGATCTGGAGAACGCGACGGAGATCGTGCTGTCGAACAAGCGCATCGCGAAAGTACCGAACGCGCCACCACGCGCGCGACGACCGATGCGCGGCGCGGGCAGCACCAGCCGCGCGGCGGCGGGGACATTGCGATTGGTCAACACCGTCGGCGCCGCATTGGGTAACAAACGCGTGCTCAACCGATCCGAAGCGGGCATTTTGCTCATCGCGGGAACGTTGCTGATCGCGTTCGCTTTCGTCACCGCGATCTGGCCGCGGGTTCTCGCATGGCCGCTTTCGTTGATCATCGTGTGGATCGGCTTCAATCTCGTCGCGGGTTATATGCGCGTGCGAAGGAAGTCCAGCAAACCGAAACCATCGAACCAATCGATCGTCTGAAGCGGTTGTCGCTGCTGCTTCCCCGCGCAAGGAATGCGGAGTAGATTCGACACTTCCCATGACCGATTCCAATACCGCCTACGTGGCGGAGCGGCAAGTATTCTCTCCGAGCGCCCTCGTCCGCGAGGCGCGCGCGTTGCTGGAAGGAAATTTCCCGCTGCTGTGGGTCGAGGGCGAGATTTCCAATTTCTCCAAGCCGGCGTCTGGCCATTTTTATTTCAGTTTGAAGGATGCGAACGCGCAAATCCGCTGCGCGATGTTCAAGCCGAAAAGTACCTTTCTGCGTTTTCGACCCGCCGACGGCATGCGCGTGCTCGCGCGCGTTCGCGTGGGGCTTTACGAAGCGCGCGGCGAGTTCCAGCTCATCGTCGAGCACATGGAGGAATCCGGCGAAGGCGCGCTGTTGCGCTTGCTGCAGGAACTCAAGACACGACTCGCCGCCGAAGGTTTGTTCGATGTCGCGCTCAAGCGCGCGCTGCCGCTCGTCCCGCGACGCATCGGTGTGATCACCTCGCCCACCGGCGCGGCGATTCGCGATGTGCTGAGCGTGATCGCGCGGCGTTATCCACTTGTCGACGTCGAAATTTTGCCAGTGCCGGTGCAAGGCCGCGAAGCCGCGCCCGCGATCATTGCCATGCTGACGGCGGCATCGGTCGCGCAGCGTCACGACGTGCTGCTGCTGACGCGCGGCGGTGGCTCGCTGGAAGATCTATGGTCGTTCAACGACGAAGCACTCGCCCGAGCGATTCGCGCCAGCACCATTCCGGTCGTGTCGGCGATCGGACACGAAATCGATTTCACCATCGCCGATTTCGTCGCGGATTTGCGTGCAGCAACGCCGTCGGCCGCGGCGGAATTGCTCGTCCCGGATGTACTCGCGATCGGCAATGCACTGCGGCACCACGCGCATCGCCTCGATCAAGCGTTGCGCCGACGATTGATTTCGGCGAACCAAACACTTGATCACCTCGTCGGTCGATTGCGCACGCAACATCCGCGTTTGCGGCTCCGTCTCGGACGGCAACGATTGAATCAATTGCGCGCGCGTCTTTTGCGGCAGCGTCCATCGACTGCATTGCAGCGGCGAAGCGATCATCTGATTCGACTCAGACGACATCTCGCGACGTGCATGACGACATCGCTGCGTCGGCGCGCCGGAAAAGTCGATGAACTTTGCCGCGCGCTCAATGCTGTCAGTCCGCTGGCGACATTGCGGCGCGGTTACGCGATTGTGCTCGACGCGAAAACAGGCGCCGTCGTGAAATCGGTAGTACAGGCGGAGACGGCGACGCATTTCATCGCCCGGTTCGTCGACGGCGACATCGCGCTTCGTCACGACAAGGAACATTGACATGCGCAGCTCGCGACGGCATAGCGAACATCATGTGGGCAAACGTGTCGCCTGGTTGCGCGCGGCGGTACTCGGCGCGAACGATGGCGTCGTCTCCACTGCGAGCTTGATCCTCGGCGTCGCGACGGCGCACGGCACACCTGGCGCGATTGCGACCGCAGGATTCGCGAGTCTCGTCGCCGGCGCGATGTCGATGGCCGCTGGCGAATATGTTTCGGTGAGTTCGCAAGCGGATCTCGAAGCTGCCGAAATCGAAGTCGAACGCCGCGAGCTGGCGGAGGACGACGCGGGCGAACGGCAAGAGCTTGCGAACATCTACATCAAACGTGGACTGAAACGCGAGCTCGCCGACGAAGTCGCCAATCAACTCATGGCGCACGACGCTCTCGATGCGCATCTTCGCGATGAACTGGGCATTTCGGAGATGTCGAAACCGCGGCCGCTGCAGGCGGCGTCCGCATCGGCGATCAGCTATGCAGGCGGTGCGGTTTTGCCGCTGCTGACCGTTTTCATCGCACCGGCATCCGCATTGATCGCTTGCGTTGCCGTCGTATCGCTGATCGAGCTGGCAATCCTCGGCGCGGTGGCGGCGAAATCCGGCGGCGCGAAGATCGGACTCGGCGCGATCCGCGTTTTGTTCTGGGGCGCGCTCGCGATGGCCGTTACCGCCGCGCTCGGTAAACTGTTCGGCGCTGTCGCCTGATCACGCTAAACAGCCGTCCATTTGACGTGCCCGAGTGGCGCACCGACAATCGCTGATTCGACGGCGTGGGGAGACGTTCGTGAAAGCATCCGATCTGTTCGTGAAAGCGCTCGAAGCCGAAAACGTGGAATACGTGTTCGGCATTCCGGGCGAGGAAAACCTCGATCTTCTCGAATCGCTGCGCACCTCGTCGATAAAGCTGATCCTCACGCGTCACGAACAAGGCGCGGGCTTCATGGCGGCGACATACGGACGGCTTACCGGTCGCGCCGGTGTCTGTCTTGCCACACTCGGACCGGGCGCCACGAACTTCGTCACTGCCGCCGCGTACGCGCAACTCGGCGGCATGCCGATGTTTATGATCACCGGACAAAAACCGGTGAAAGCATCGAAACAAGGTCATTTCCAGATCGTCGACATCGTCGACATGATGAAACCACTGACCAAATACACGCGTCAGATCGTTTCTGCCGACAACATTCCCGCGCGCGTGCGCGAATCGTTCCGGCGCGCCGAAGAAGAACGTCCCGGTGCGACGCATCTCGAATTGCCGGAAGATATCGCGCATGAACATTCCGACGCGATCCTGATCAAGGAAAGCTACCACCGTCGTCCGATCGCCGATGAAAAAGCGCTGGTTCATGCCGCCGAGGCGATCACGAACGCCAAGCATCCGTTACTGATGATCGGCGCGGCCGCGAACAGAAAACTGTGCAGCAAAATGTTGCGCGAGTTCATCGACAAACTCGGCATTCCGTTTTTCACGACGCAGATGGGCAAAGGCGTCGTCGACGAAACGCATCCCCTATGGCTCGGCAACGCGGCGTTGTCCGACGGCGATTTCGTGCATCGTGCGATCGAGAACGCCGACTGCATCATCAATGTCGGTCACGATGTTATCGAGAAGCCGCCGTTCTTCATGCGCAAAGGGTTGCGCACGGTGATCCACGTCAACTTCCTGAGCGCCGAAGTCGACACGGTCTATTTTCCGCAGGTGGAACTGGTCGGCGATATCGCCAATTCGATCTGGCGCCTGAAGGAAGCCATCGAACCGCAGCAGCACTGGAACTTCGAATACTTTTCCAAAGTGCGTATACATTTGGACAAGCACCTCGTCGAAGGAAAAGACGACACGCGCTTCCCGATGTATCCGCAACGCCTCGTCGCCGACGTGCGCCGTGTGGTGCCAAACGATGGCATCGTCTGCCTCGACAACGGCATGTATAAAATCTGGTTTGCGCGCTACTACCGCTGCCGCGAGCCGAACACGATGCTGCTCGACAACGCGCTCGCGACGATGGGCGCCGGCCTGCCTTCCGCGATTGCTGCGAAGATTGTCTACCCGAATCGGAAAGTCATGGCGGTCGCCGGTGACGGCGGATTCATGATGAATTCGCAGGAACTCGAAACCGCCGTGCGACTCAAGCTCGATCTCGTCGTGTTACTGCTGCGCGACAACGCCTACGGCATGATCAAGTGGAAACAGGCGAACATGAAGTTCGAGAACTTCGGCATGGACATGGGCAATCCGGATTTCGTCGCCTATGCACAGAGTTATGGCGCACACGGACATCGGCCATCGTCTGCCGCCGAATTCGCGCCCATGCTGGAGAAATGTCTCGACACACCTGGCGTGCATCTCATCGATGTGCCGATCGACTATGCCGACAACGATCGCATCCTCAATCGCGAGATCAAGGAATTGAGCGCG
>CAZZYA010000055.1:0-16652 GCA_964658115.1 uncultured Rudaea sp.
ATAAGCAGCCGCGCGTTCACGCGCCTGCGCAATGGTGCCTGCGCCTTTTATCCAGTCCCCGATGGGCATTCGCGTTTCGTGATCGTCTATGGTGTAGCAGACAAGGAAACTACGAAATCCACTGGACGTGATACGAACAGCGAAGCCGCGAACCTCGCTGTCGTAATAGATCTTGTTCTTGCCCGCTGGTGGAACGGGAAGAGAAGCAATGAATGCTTCGGTCAAACGCGTTGTCGCCATTGTCGCTGCCTCCAGTCGTAGCCGGCTCATAGCCGGAAAGTTTTGTCACCGCGTGTGCAGCGACTGTCCCTCAGAAAATCGATTTGTCCAACAAAATATCGATTTATCAGTGACTTACGACCATTCAAGCACGACTTTATGACTTAGACAACTCCAATTCGAGCTCGCACGCTTACTTTTTGTCACCGGACAAAAAGTTACCCGCTCGTCCCGAGCGGAAGCTCTATCTCCGAAAAAAACCCAAAAAAGCGCCAAGATCAAAGCAACCCAAACCTCCGAATCAACCGCGTCTTCACAAACTGCGTCAACGCCATATACGCAATCAAAATCACAACCAGAAACACCCAATAAATACCCGGCAACGGCACAAACCCAAACCACGCCCCAATCGGCAAAAACGGCAACACGACCCCAATCGCACAAATCACCAAGCCGGTAATCGTCAACGGCAAACTCGCGTTGCTTTGCACGAACGGAATTCGTCCCGTGCGAATCACATGCACGATCAACGTCTGCGACAGCAGCGATTCGACGAACCATCCCGTCTGAAACAAGCGCGCATGTTCGGGCGAATTCGCGCCGATCACGAACCACAGCACCGCGAACGTCGCGTAATCGAAAATAGAACTGATCGGTCCGATGTAGAACATGAAGCGCATGATGCTCTTCAAATCCCACTGTCGCGGTTTCGCGAGATATTCCTGATCGACTTCGTCCGATGCCACCGCGGTCTGCGAAAAGTCGTACAGCAGATTGTTGAGCAGCAACTGTACCGAAAGGATCGGGAAAAACGGTAGGAATATGCTCGCGCCGATCATCGAGAACATGTTGCCGAAGTTCGAGCTGGCGGTCATCTTGATGTATTTGAGGATGTTGCCGAATACCTTGCGACCCTCGAGCACGCCTTCTTCGAGCACGAGCAGGCTCTTTTCCAGCAGGATGATGTCGGCCGATTCCTTGGCGATGTCGACCGCGGTATCGACCGAAATGCCGACGTCCGCCGCGCGCAACGCCGGACCGTCGTTGATGCCATCGCCGAGGAAACCGACGACACGATTATCACGATGCAGCGCCTGGATCACGCGCACTTTCTGCTGCGGATTGAGGCGCGCGAACACCGGCGTGTCGCGCGTGGCGATCATGAGTTCCTCGTCCGACATCTGTTCGATTTTCGGACCGGTCAGATATTTGTCCACTTTTATACCGACCTGACGGCACACGTTGCGCGTGACGATGTCGTTGTCGCCGGTGAGGATTTTCACGTCGACGCCGTTCGCGTTCAGCGCCAGGATGGCGTCGGCAGCGGAATCCTTCGGCGGATCGAGGAAAGCGATGAAGCCCATCATCGTGAGGTCTTTTTCGTCGTCGCGCGAATACGCGGGTTTTGCTTCGATCTCGCGCACGCCGAGTCCGAGCGCGCGGAAACCGTCGTCGTTCATATCGCGTGCGACGGTTTTCACTTCGTCGAGCTTGGCCGGCGTGAGCGCCTGATAGTGATCTTCGTGCGCCAGGCTCGAGCAAACGGACAGCGTTTCGGCCACCGCGCCTTTGGCGATCAGGAAATGTTTGCCTTCGCGGTTCTTCACGATCACCGACATGCGGCGACGCGTGAAATCGAACGGCACTTCGTCGACGAGCGTGTATTCGGCGTGAAGATGCTGCACCGTTTCCGCATTCACGGCGTCGAGCACGGCCACGTCGAGCAGGTTACGCAAACCTGTCTGGTGATAGCTGTTGAGCCAGGCGAATTCAAGAACTTTTTCGTTCTCGTCGCCGTAGATATCCGTGTGGCGTTCGAGGATGACGCGATCCTGCGTAAGCGTGCCGGTTTTGTCGGTGCACAGCACGTCGATCGCGCCGAAGTTCTGGATCGCGTTGAGGCGCTTCACGATGACGTCCTTCTTCGCCATCTTCAGCGCGCCTTTGGCGAGATTGATGGCGACGATCATCGGCAGCATTTCCGGGGTGAGGCCGACGGCGACGGAAACGGCGAGCATCAACGCGTCGTACCACGCGTGCTTGGTGACGCCGTTGATGAGGAACACCAATGGCGCCATCACCGCCATGAAGCGGATCATCAGCCACGCGAATTTGCCGATGCCTTTATCGAAACTGGTCTGCACGCGCTGGCCGACCAGCGATCCGGCGAGCGCACCGAAGTAGGTGCTGGCGCCGGTCGCTGCGATCACCGCCGTCGCGCTGCCGGAAACGACGTTCGATCCCATGAAACACAAGCAGCCGGCTTCGAGCGCGATTTTCGCGTTCGCATCATGTCCGGAGAATTTTTCGACAGGCATCGATTCGCCGGTGAGCGCGGACTGGTTTATGAACAAATCTTTCGCGCTGAGCAAACGCAGGTCGGCGGGAACCATGTCGCCGGCGGCGAGGAAAACGAGATCGCCCGGCACAAGATTATCGATCGATACTTCGATCTTTTTTACGACGCGAACCGGCGGCGCGTCTTCATCTTCGCCGGCTGCGGGTTCATCGACTTCGCGTTTGATGGTGGCCGTATTGCTCACCATGTTGCGCAGCTTTTCCACCGCGTTGTCGGAGCGCGCTTCCTGGAAATGCGCGACGAACACGGCCATCACCACCATCGCGAACATGATAATGGCGCTGAGTTTGTCGCTGGTCTCCTCGCCGGTCGTCCATGTGATGACGGCGAGCACGGTCAACAGGATGTTGATCGGATTCGTGTAGAACCGCTCCAGAATTTGCAGCAGGAAATGGCGCTTGGTTTCCTGCGCGACGACGTTCGCGCCGAAGCGCTCCAGGCGCTCTTCGACCTGCTCGGGCTTCAAGCCTTCGTGACTGGCGTCGAGATGACGCAAGACCTCAGCGGCCTCCATGCGCGCGACGGCCAGCAACTCCGCAGCCGTGCGTGCGGCTGCCTCGTTCTTCACACGATCGCGGCTGCTGGCCGTGATGAGCATGGACAGGTTTAGAAAATCCAGCATCGGCTACTCCGAAACGAATCGGGCAGCGTGCCGGGCGAATGTGACAGATTGGCTACGGGCTAACCGTTGCTTCCGGCTGAGCGGAAGCGACCGTGGTTAACGGGTCTTCCGCGGATTCGACTTGGCGACGCTGCAGTTTTTACTGCAAGGGTCCACGGAGGACGACCTCGTATGGAAAGGTGCGCGCACGGTAATCTCGCAATGCGCGGATGTCAATGCAAACCAGCGTCCGTCGAAATCGCGGTATCAGCGCCACTCATCTTCAGACACGCATCCACTTCGTCGAAGAACCCGTCGGCGAGTAGGGCCCGCACCGGCACGCGCCACCAATCCTGTCGCGCGAAGGCACGGCATTTCACGGCATCCTTGTCGGTCATGACGACGGGAATGCCGTCGCCGAAATCGAGATCGGCTGCCGCAAACGCGTGATGATCGGGAAACGCATGTTCGATCACGTCGATGCCCGCGCTGCGCAACGCATGGAAGAAACGATCCGGATTGCCGATGCCGGCGACGGCGTGCGCACGCGGGAAATCGGCGAGACGAAGGTGTTGCGTTTCATCGTCGAGCGCGATCGCCGCGTCGCCGGCCAACTGCATCGTCGTCTCGCCCGGCAGCGCGCCATCGCCGTTGCAGATGCGAAAATCGATCGCGGCCAATCGCTTCACCGGTTCACGCAGCGGACCGGCCGGCAGCAATCGGCCGTTGCCAAATCGGCGCGCGCCGTCGATCACGCAAATCTCGACGTCGCGTTCCAAGCGGTAATGCTGCAGTCCGTCGTCGCTGACGATGACATCGACGCCGCATTCGCTGAGCGCGCGCGCGGCACGCACACGGTCGCGACCGATCATCATCGGCGCTTGCGTCGCGTCGAAAATGAGCCGGGCTTCGTCGCCGACGACGGCGGGATCGGATTGCGCGTCCACGCGTGTTATGTGGGTCGCGGATCCTGCGAATCCGCGCGACACCACGCCCGGTTTCCATCCGCGCTCGCGCAACGCCTCGACCAGCGCGATGACGAGCGGCGTCTTTCCGGTCCCGCCGACGGTGATGTTGCCGACGACAATTACCGGCACTCCTACGTTCATTCGTTTCAACACGCCGGCGCGATAAAGTGCGCGACGCAACGAACCCGCCGCACCGAAAACCTTCGACAACAGCACGAGCATCACGCTTGGCGCGCGTCCGCCGTACCAGACTTCCTGCAACGCGCGTGCGTCCAGCACGCTCAGCCGCCGGTATCGCGGAACTGCATGCGATGAAGCATGGCGTAATGACCGTTGCGCGCAATCAACTCGGCGTGCGTGCCGATTTCCACGATGCGACCCGCATCGAGCACGACGATCTGGTCCGCGTGTTCGATCGTGGACAGACGATGCGCGATAACGAGCACGGTGCGATTCGCCAGCAACTTTTTCAGCGCATCCTGGATGAGACGTTCGGATTCGCTGTCGAGCGCGCTGGTCGCTTCGTCGAGAATAAGAATCGGCGCGTCCTTCAAAATCGCGCGGGCGATCGCGATGCGCTGCCGCTGACCACCGGACAGCAGCGCGCCGGCATCGCCGATGCGGCTTTGCATGCCATCAGGCAGCTTGCGAATGAACTCCGACGCATTCGCCGCATCGGCCGCCGCGGCGATTTCCGCTTCGCTCTTGGAAGCGAGCGTGCCATAGGCAATGTTGCGTGCGATGGTGTCGTTGAACAGCACCACCTGCTGGCTGACCAGCGCGATTTGCTTGCGCAAACTCTCGAGCGAATACGCCGACAGCGGTTTGCCGTCGAGCAAAACCGTCCCGGATTGCGGATCGTAGAAACGCGGCAGCAAACCGGCGAGGCTGGTCTTGCCGCTGCCCGACCGGCCCACTAACGCGGTCACCGTTCCCGGCGCGCAGCGCAGTGAAATGTTTTCGAGAACCGGCGCGGTCGTTTCGGAATAGCGGAACGACACATCGCGAAACTCGATGTCGGCGCGACTTGCTTCGAGCGATTCGCCGCCGGTGTCGTGTTCTTCCTTGCTGTCGAGCAGTTCGAACACGTCGGCGGCGGCGACGACGCCGCGCTGCAAGTTCGCCTGCACCGTGGTCAGGCGTTTTAGCGACGGCAACATCACCAGCATCGCGGAAATTACCGACATGAAAGTGCCCGACGATATATCGTGCATGCCGGGGCGCGTCGCCAGGAAAATGACGAGCGCCAATGCAACCGCCGCGACGAACTGAATCAGCGCACTGGAAAATGCGCTGGTCGCCGCGACCTTCATATTGAGTCGTCGTATCGCCGCATTCACATTTTCGAAACGCGTGCGCTCATAACGATGGCCGCCGTAGATCTTGATCTCGCGCTGACCGGTCACCGCTTCGTCGATGATGCTCGTGATCGATCCGACCGAGTTCTGGATATTCTTCGCGATGCGACGATATCGGCGTCCGACGAAATACACGACGATGCCGACCATCGGCGCCATCAGCAGCAAGACGAGCGTGAGTCGGGGGCTGCGATCAAACATCACGTACGCCTGACCGATCACCATGAAACCGTCCATCAGCGCGACCTTAACCGCGTCCGTGCTCGCGTTGGCGACCTGCTCGACGGTGTACGTCATACGCGAAATCAAACCGCCCGCGGTCTCGCGATGGAAAAACGCGCTGGGCATGTGCAGGTATTTGCGAAACACGTCCTCGCGCATCGTCTGCACGACGCCACGACCGATACGTGAGACGCCGTAGTCGGCGGCGAACGTCGCGATGCCGCGCACCACGAACAGCACGATGATGATGATCGGCATCCAGAAGATCATCACCGGATTGCGGTCGGTGAAAAGATCGTCGAGCATCGGCGCGATGAGGTACGTAAACATCGCGCCACAGCCCGCGTCGAACACCATGCCGATGAACGAAACGATCGCGATCGGCCAATAGCGTCCCGAATAGCCCAGCAGACGCCGGTATGTCGCGCCGGGCGACGCGATCGTCACGAGCGGCGCGCCCATGAAGACGTGTTTCACCGGCTTTCGGTGTCCTTGGCGCGCACCGTGGCGATGGACAGATGCGTAAATCCAAGTTGCGCGAGCGCATCCATCGCGGTGATGACGGCCTGATGCGGCGTTTGACCATCGGCGCGCAAAACCACCGAACGATCGCGATCGTCACCGGCCACGTGCGAAATCGCCTGCATCAATGTATCGACGTTCGGATTGAGCACTTCGTTGTTGTCGACATAAAAGCGGCTGTCGCTGCCGATCATGATCGTGAGCGGATCGCGCGGCGTGACTTCGGGATTGTCGGACGCTTCCGGCAAGCTCACCTTCATCGCCGAATGCTGCACGAACGTGGTGGTCATCACGAAAAACATCAAGAGCGTCAGCATGACGTCGATCAGCGAGATAACGTTGATCTCGAAATCGTCCTGACGCGTATTGCCGAGCTTCATGTCAGTGCGCCGCGCCGCGCACCGCCCGCGCCGGCGGTGCTTGCGGGACGGCGGCCGCCGGCGTTTCCGAATGCACGGACAGTTCGTCGATCAGAAGAATCGTCTGCTGTTCCATGTCGACGACGTAGCCAGCGACGCGCCCACGGAAATAGCGATGGAAAAAATACGCGGGAATGGCGACGCATAAACCCGTCGCCGTGCACACCAGCGCCTGACCGATACCGCCGGCCATCTTCAATGGATCGCCCACGCCGCTGACCATCACGGCGAAGAACATTTCGATCAATCCAAATACGGTGCCGAGCAATCCGAGCAAGGGAGAAATCAGCGCGATCGTGCCTAGCGTGTTGAGGAATCGCTCAAGCCGATGCACGACATGCCGACCCGTGTCCTCGACGCGTTCCTTGATGATCTCGCGCGAACGATTGCGCACGCTCAGCGCACCGGCGAGGATTTCCCCGAGTGGCGAATTCGCGCGCAAGGTTTCGATGTGTTCCGGATCGAGTTTGCGCGTTCGCGCCCACTGCAGCACTTCGGTGCCGAGTCCTTTCGGGATCACCGCGCTGCGGCGCAGCGACCAGAAACGCTCCAGGATGATGGCCAACGCGATGGCCGAGCACAACAGGATGGGCACCATGGCCCAGCCGCCTGCAATAAGAATCTCAAGCACGCACGAACTCCCGCACCAACGGTCACGCCCGAATCATACCAGCCTTCGACGCCGTGCTGGCGCGACGTGCGTGGCGGTCAGCGCAGCCGATCGCGCAATCCGCTGCGACGCTGCACCGGCCGCGCCACCGCCGTGCGAAGCGATTCGGCGGATGTCCACAATTCCACGCGACGCGACGCGCGCGACATCGCCGTGTAGATCAATTCGCGACTCAGTATCCGGTGATCGGCCTGTGGCGGAAGCACGACCGCGACATCGTCGTATTCCGACCCCTGACTGCGATGGATCGTGATCGCCCACGCCGTATCGTGCGCGGGCAACGTGCGCGCGGACAAGCTGCGCAACGCGGCGCCCCCGTCGCGACCGCGCGTCTCGAACCACACGCGCAATCCGTCGGCGCCTTGCAGCGCAATGCCTACGTCGCCGTTATACAAATCGCGCGCGTAATCGTTGCGCGCCACGATCACGGGCCGACCGTGATACCACTCGGCAGTCGTGTCGATACCGAAACGCTGATCCAGCCGCCGCGTAACGAGCGCGTTGATGTTGAGCGATCCGTTCGGCGTCTGACGCAACGCGCACAGGATCTGCAACGTTCGCAACGCGGCGAGCGCGTCGGACGGCGCCGTATCGGGCCGCACCAACGACTCGAACGTCACGGCGTGATCGTCGATCCACGTCTCGACGCACGCTTCGACGGCGGCCTGTCGCCACCGCACATTGCCGATGTCACCGTCGTGCAGCAAACGCTCGCTCCATTCGCGATCGCCGCCACGAAGCGCGCGCAACGATTCATCGAGTCCTTCTCCCGCACGCCATACGTGATGAAGCGCGACGACGTGATCGGCCAGCGGCGCATCCGGCTCATCGACGCTGCCGACGATATCGCCGAGCACCGAGCCAGCTTCGATGGCGTAAAGCTGACCCGCATCGCCGAGCAGAATCAGCGTGGCATCCGGACGTACGGCGTCGAACAATTGGCGCATCGTCGCCAGATCGACCATCGATGTTTCGTCGACCAGCACGATATCTGCGGCGATCGGCGACGATGCGCCGCGCGCGAACGTGTTCTCGTGCGGACGAAAACCGAGCAGGCGATGCAACGTCTGCGCGCGACCGTGCGGCACGTGATCGAGCAATGCACGCAACGGCGAGTCGGAAGGCAGCGCGCTCATCAACGCCGTCTTGCCCGCCGCGATCGACTGCGCCAGCCGCTGAACCGCTTTGCCGGTCGGCGCCGCCAGCGCAATGCTGGGCGTTTTCGCGAAACCGCACAGATCGGCGTGACGCAATTGCATCAGCAACATGCGCAGCGCGGTCGAGGTTTTGCCCGTGCCCGGTCCGCCGGTCAGCACGAACACGCGTTTGCCGGCGCACGCGGCGACGGCATCGCGTTGCGAGGCGGTCGCACGCGCATCGGAGTTCGCGAAAAGCTCCTCGATGCTCGAGTCCAACATCGATGCGTCGACGCGTCGTTTTGCATTCGCTCGCTCACGCAACGCGCGCGCGAGTTCCGACTCGTGCCGCCAGTTGCGCCATGTATACAAATTACCATTGGAGCCTAGAACGAACGGCGTGAACACCTCACCCTCGCCCACCCACGCGTGATGTCGCAGTGCGTCGAAATCCGTATCATCGAATTCGTCGTCGCACAGTGCGGCGCAGGAATGGCCAAGACCCTCGTCGCGGCACACCGTAAAAGCCGCGCGGGACAGAACGTCGGAACCCGTTCGTTTGCGCACCCACGCCGCGAACGTATGATCGACCGCGCGGTCGGGTGTCGCGCTCATGCCGTTTCTCCGGCGAACACGTCGTCGATCGCTTCTATCAGCGCGACCGGCCAACGCCGCCGCCACACGCCGGCACCCGGCGCAATCCCGATCGCGCGCACGAACAGATACCAGCTTTCGCCGAGATGATGTTCCGGCGAATAGCCATTTAGACGTCCACGCAGATACCGATGCAGAGCAACCGTGTACAGCAACGCCTGCAACGCGTAATGGTGTTCGGCCATCGCCGTGTCGAGCGACGCCGCGCGATAGTCCGACAACCGATTGCCGAGCCAGTTGGTCTTGTAGTCGAGCACGTGGAAACGCCCGTCGTGACGAAAAATCAGATCGGCGAAACCTGTGAGCATGCCGTTCAACGTCGCGCCGCCTAGCGTCGGCGAAATCGCGCCGCCGCATCCGAATCGCAGACAGGCTTCGCGCAACGCGTCCAGCGTCGTGTGCGTCACCGCAAACTGGAATTCGAATTCGCTGATTGCGTGATCGCGCGGCACCTCGCTCAACCGCAATCCGTCACCGAGATCGGTGTTGCGCACGCGATCGATCATGCGTGCGATCGGTTCGATCGAGTCGCCGGCGCCACGAACCAGCAGCGATCGCGTGTAGTGCGTCACGAGTTCGCGTTGTGCCGGCCACACATCGCCATCGTCCGCTTCTTCGAGAATGGCGTGCACGGCGTTGCCGAAATAGCGTCCGCGCCACGCGTCCAGACTGAGCAGCGTCGGATCGTCGAACGATTGCGGTTCGGCGAGCACACCCGTTTCGCGCGAATCATCGATATCGGTTTCAGTCTCGTCCGCGGCGGGCGTCAGCGCAACATCGAGCGCCGCGTGCCGCGCGATACTGCTGAAGCTGTGCAGCCACAACGGCGGTCTTGTCGCCGGCAACGGCGTGCGTGCGGCACGCTGCATCGGTTTCGCCATTTCCGCATTGAAGTGCGCGTGCGTCGAACACGGTCCGACGATGTGCATTCCTTCGACGACGGTTGCCAGCGATTCGAGCGACGCGTCCTTCGGCGGCAAGCCGGCATGCGCGAACGCGGCGTGCAGCAAAATGTCGAGCGCGGCGGTGCCGCCCGCCCTGTCTCCATACGCCGGTTCGCCATTGCGGTCGGTCCAGTACGCGTGCACCGCGTACTCGGCGCGCGTCATGCCGACGTAAAGCAGACGCAGTCTTTCCTGCAAATCTTCGTCGAGCGCGCGCGGCAAATTTTCGTCGAATTGCGGCGAGCCGACATCGAAACACAACGTGCCGTCGGCTTCGTGGAACCTCAACACATTTTGTTTGTTGCGCTCGCGTACCCGCCACGCAAATGGCAGGAACACGATGGGGAATTGCAAACCTTTCGCGGCGTGCAACGTAAGCAATTGCACACCCGGCACGTCGCTCGCCTGTCGCGGACGGCGTGTCTGCGCCACCTCCACACTGTCGCCGACCGTTGCGGCGCGCCACGCCGACAATCGCGCGCAGGCACTTTCCAAACCTTGACTCGCGTCGCGATCGCACGCGATGAGTTCGCCGATGTGACGCAAATCGGTCAACCACCGCTCGCCTTCTTCGTGACCGAGCAGCGCGGCCGCGCGATGGGCGGCGATAGTCTCGACGAGCGCCGCCGCGCCGCGCGAACGCGCGATGTCGCGCCAGGCCGCGAAACGTTCGACTTCGCGATCGAACGATGCCGCATCCTCGCGCCAACACTGCACATCGCGCAGCGTCGCGCCGAGCAACTTCGTGCACAGCGCGCCGCGCAACGCGTTTTCGTCTTCGACGTCCAGCACGGCGTGCAGCACGAGTTCCAGATCGCTCGCGATCGATTCGTGCAATACGTTGCCACGGCCAGAACCTGCGCACGGAACGCCGCGTGCGATCAGGCATCGCCGCATGGCGTCGACTTCCGCGTTCGTCGAGACGAGCACTGCGATGTCGCCCGGAACCACGCGCCGTGTGCCGATCGTGTAACGCGCATCGTTGAGCATCGCGACGATGCGGTTGGCGCTGTCTTCGGTCGCACGCGCGTCGAGATGAGTTGAGTTGTCCTCGACGAAACGATGGATCGCGAGCGGACATTCGACGACTGTACCGTCGTGACAAAACGGCTTCGAATCGATTCGACCAGCGGCCTGCGCGACGCGATAGGCAATTTCTTCGCGGGCGAAACCGCCGCCGCTGTTCGCGTAAACCGCGTTTATCGCCGCGACCAGCGGCGTGCTCGACCGTTGATTGACCGTGAGCGCGAAACGATGATTCGATTGTTTTCTCGCGCGCAGATATTCGGCGATGTCGCCGCCGCGAAAACCGTAAATCGCCTGCTTCGGATCGCCGATCATCGCGAGCAATCCGCGCGACCGTCCTTCGACGTCGCGATAAATCCGGTCGAAAATATCGAACTGCCGATGATCGGTATCCTGAAACTCGTCGATCAGCGCGGCGGGGAACGCGTCGAACAGTGTTTCGGCGAATGCCGCGCCGACGCGCGGCGTGTTCAGTCGCGCGTGAACGGCGCCGATCAGCATCGAGAACGTTTGCGCATCGCGCGCGCGCGCGCGTTTCGGAATTTCGTCGCGACAGAAAGCGACGGCATCGGCGATCACGCGGCCACGCACCGCGCGCTTATGTGATTGCGCCGACGCACGGATTCGTTGTAGCGCAACGATGACATGATGTTGTACTAAGACCAGATTTCCGTGCGCCGAAAGATGTTCACCGATCGCGGACGATTCCAGACACGCTGCGGATTTGTCCGATACGACAACCACGACGTCACCGTCGCTTTCTATGGCCGTCGCGACTTCCAATAAACGCGACCGCAACGCTCCTCTCTTTTTCGGCGAAAACAGCGATGCATCGGAGCAGAGGCCGCGCAATGTTACAACGTGCTCAGACTTGCGAATAAACGAAATGTCTTCGCGCATTGACCCGACGTCATCGATCGGCAACAGGTTCGCATCGACATCGACCAACGCGCATACGTCGGCGAATAAATCGTCGATACCCTTTTCAGCGACGATGCGCACTTCTTCGTCGTCGACACGTTCTCCGAAAAAACGTCGCCGCCAGAAATCCTCGATGCATTCTCGCAACAACGCGTTCTGATCGAGCAGCGTATCGGCCAGCATCGGTGCGCCGCTTTCCAGCGGATAGTCGCGCAATACGCGACGGCACAGCGCATGAATGGTTCCGATCGGTGCGCGATCAATGTCCGCGCGCGCCAGTCGTAGACGGCGCGATGCGCGTTCGCGCAACGGCGCATCGGGACAAATTGCTGCAAGCCACGCGTGCAACGGCGAGTCGGTGTCGATTTCCTGATGCAGTGCGCGTTCGGCCTCGACCAGACGCAGACGCAGACGTTCGCGCAATTCCTGCGCGGCGCGGTCGGTAAACGTGGCGACGAGAATCTGCTCGATGCGTAGACCACGCTCGAGCAACAGCCGCAGGAAAATCAGGCCGATCGTGTGCGTCTTGCCAGTACCCGCACTGGCTTCGATCAGCACGCGGCCGGTCAGCGGGGCGGTCGGCCAATCCAGTGGCGGCAGCGCGTCGTGGCTCATGCGCGGCGTTCGTCCCTGCCGATCACGGCGTGGTGTGGATCGAGAATACCGGCGATCCACAGGTTCATCGCGACGAATTCGTCGGGTTGCGGATTAGAAACGGCCAGGAAAGGTCGGTCGCGCGCGACGAGCGCGCCGTAGCTCGGATCGTAGTGCACTTCGCCCTGCTGGAACTGACCGTTGCCTTCCCACGCCTCGCGCGCTTTGGCGTCGCGTTTGTCGGATGCCGCGTTGAGCCAGGCCCACGTGGTTTTCGGAAAGAACAATCGCGGTACGGCGGCGGCGCGGCGCATCATTTGTACCAGTTCATGCAAACCATTGCGCAGTTCGTCGGCGGACTGCGCAACGATTGCAGCGCACAACGGCGCTTGCGCGATTTTGGCGCCCTGGCACTCGAGGAACATCGCATCGACTGGCATGGATTGCGATAAGCGCAGCGCCGCCCATTCGATGTAGAACGGCAGCAGATCGCGCAGACCGGCTGCGGCTTCCGGCCGCATGTGCAATAGACACGGGATATCGTCGGCCGCGACGAATAACGGTTCGACGACGCCGACCAGTCGCGCGGTTTCAAGTGATACGTCGACCGCCAGCGCGATTTCCCGCGGATGTCCGCCGAATCGCGCGATGACGGCATCGAGCATCGGTTGCGAACGCTCACGCAGCTTTCGATATGCGCGCGCGCCGAGTTCACCTGCCGGCAGCGCACCGGAACGGCCGAGCCACGCGGGCGGGCCGCGCGGAACGTGTGTATCGCCAGCGCGCAAAGCACGCGTCACGAGTAGCGACGCGAAGCGTTCGCGACGTTCGGTATCGATGCCGAGCGGTTCGCTGTCGACAAAACCGTCGTCGCCGAGCGCCTCAAGACTCACGCCGAGACTTTCGCGCAAGGCCGATTTCGACGGATCGCGCCAGAACATTTTGAGTGACGTGAGCGAGAGTTCCTGGACCTCGTTCGGTAGGTTCGTTTCTTCGATTGTCGTGTCGACGAACGGCGACGACGCGGCCCGATGCGTGGATCGTTCGGCATAAGCGGTATCGAATGAAAACAGACGCGGATCGCCGTCATGCGTGAAGTAGCGCGCATCGAACGGCTGCAGCGGATGACGGATCAGCCACGCGCGCGCCGATTCGTCCGCGTCGGGCGCGATGCGGAATTGCGCATCGAGGAATTCGAGCAGTTCCGACACGGGCGCGGCGGGATTGCGATGTCCGCCTTCACTCGGATCGGCACCGAGATAGCTGATGTGCAGCGCGTCGCGCGCGGCCATGATCGCTTCGAGGAACAGATAACGATCGTCGTTGCGCGTGTCGCGGTCGCCGCGTTTCGGATGGCTTTGCATGCGATTCAATCCGCCGTCGTTCGACGTGCGCGGAAATTCGTTTTCGTTCATGCCGAGCAGGCAAACCACGCGGAATGGAATAGCGCGTTGCGGCACGAGACCGCAAAACGTGACTCCGCCGAGCAGAAAAGGCTGATGTTCGGAAACGCTGCCGAGCGCGTCGCGTACCGCATCGCGCACGACGTTCCATTGCAACGGTGCGGCGCCGGCCGCGTCGGCTTGCGCGGCGAGCTCGGACAGTTTGCCGCGCAACGCGTCCAGCGCGGCATTTTCCGCGTCGTCGCGGCGATCGATCTCGAACACGTTGGCGATGACGTCGAGCAGCCACGCACTCCATGCGCTCAACGAAAGCGATTGCGCGAAACCCTCGCGCACGCGACGCAACATTTCGACGAATCGATCGAGCCGGCCGATCGCTTCGGCATCGCTGCCGCTGACGCCGTCGATCGGCAGGATGTCGTCGAGCAGCGTTTGCGCGTCGTTGCCTGCGGCGAATCCGGCGTAGAGTCGATCGAAACCGAAAGACCATGTGTTGGCGTCGATGGGTGCGGCGCCGCTGTCCGCTTTCATCTCCGCGTCGAGTCCCCACACGATACGCGTCCGGCGAATCCACGATTCGAGACGCGCGCGCGTCGCGTCGTCGATGCCGAAACGGCGCGCGATGGCGGGGACGGCCAGAAGATCGACGACATCCGCGGCGTGGAAACGGCTTTCGCCGAGATCGAGCACTTTCGCAAAACCATCGAACAGCGGATGCGTGTGCGTCAGCGGCACGTCGGCGAGATGCCACGGAATGTGCGACGGCGCGCCGTCGTAATGCGCCGGTTTGCCGAACACGGCCGGCAGATACGTGGCGTACGCGGCGATGTCCGGCGCCATCACCACGATGTCGCGCGGTTGCAATGTGGTGTTGTCGGCGAGGAAACCGAGCAATTGATCTTTCAACACTTCGAGTTCGCGCAGACGCGTGTGGCACGCATGCACGCGCGCACTCGCGTCGGTGCGCGACGGCTGTACGATCGCGGTGCGCACGTGATCGGGTTCGAGCAAACGGATGCTCGTTTGCAGCGCATCGAGCAGCGATGCGGCGTTCGCGGGTGCCTCGCGTTCGTCGAGCGGATCGCGTTGTTCGCCGCTGTCGTCGAGCGCGAGCGAAAAATCCTGGCCGACGCGACCGAGCGATGCAAGCAATGGATGTCCGATTTCGAAATAAAGCGAATCGGCGTCGTCACGCATCAACACGTTGCGGAGACGTCGCAATTCCTCCCAATGTTCGCGGCACGGATCGGGGAAATAAACGTGCACGTCGCGGTGCGCGGCGACGGCGCGCAGACTCGCGAGCACATCGTCGGGCAATTGGCTGACGCCGAAAACATGCAACGGTGCGGTTTCGCCGTCGCCACGTGCGTGCAGCTCGTTCGCGAGCACGCTGCGGCGTTGGGCGCGATGTTGCGTCGGAATGCGCGAGCGCACGCGCCGCCAGAGTTGCGCTTGCCAGTCGTGCGCATCGGCGCCGGCTTCCCAGCCGAGAATCATGTCCGGACGGTAGACGAGATATTGTGTGAATACATCCGCCAGCCGCGCGGCGAGCAGGAAGCGGCGGCGATCGTTGGCCTCGCCGTCGAGATAGTGATCGATCGCAGCGGCGCGCACGTCGGTGAGCGCGTGATAGATGTGCCAGCGCAAAGCGTCGGCGCGGTAGTCGCCGCCGACCAGCGCAGCATCGCCAAGCATATTTTTTGCGGTGCGTTGCAGCCATTGCCACGGCAACGGCGTGTCGAGATTCGCCGCGACACCTCGTTGGCGGCGGCGCGCGATGCTTTGCAACAGCCAGCGACGCATGCCCGCGTGCGGAACGATGACGGTCTGCGACGCGAGCGGATTATCGGGCCGGTACGCGTCGAGCCGTTGGATCAGTACGTCGGCCAGTCGTTCCGTACGGCTGGCGCGATGAACGTTGAAATGAGGCGATTCCATCATCCGCGCATGATACGCAGCGCGGGTCTCAGGTGCTGCGACCGGCTCATTCGCGCCAGTACGGGTGACGGTCGACGCGGCCGCGTTCGGCAAGGCGAAAAGCGGTTCCATCGAAGACGATGTGGACGAAACCAACGTCGGCGGTGTCCAACGTAGCCAGCTGTTTCGCGGCGTAGCGTGCGACGACTTCTCCATTTGGATGATGGAAGTGATTGAGATAGCCGGTCGAAAAGATCGTCAGCATCGGACGCAACGCGTCGAGAAATGCGTCACTCGATGAAGTCTTGCTGCCGTGATGCGGCGCTTGCAATACGACGTGCGATGCGACGGGCGTCAACGACGAAATGACATCGCCTTCGGTGGCCGCAGTAATATCGCCGGGCAACAACAGTTCGGCGTCGCCGCTGCGAATGTCGAGCACGCAGCAGCTGTCGTTACCGTGTGCATCGAGCGGTGGTTTTGGACTGACGATGTGGAACGAAACGTCGTTCCATGTCCATTGCTCGCCGGCGAGACATTGCGATGCGGTGATTTTCAGCCGATCAGGTTCGCCGGATTCCGCGATGTCCGGCGCGAAGGCCTCCGTCACAGATACCGCGCCGCCGGCGTGGTCGCTGTCACCATGACTGACGATAAGACGATCGAGATGCCGTATGCCGAGTGCATGCATCGCAGGAACGACAGCCGCTTCGCCGAGA
>CAZZYA010000056.1:0-16525 GCA_964658115.1 uncultured Rudaea sp.
GCACTGCTGCTCGATGGCATCGATTTCTTGCTCGCCGAACCTAAAGAACTCGTCGATGTTCCATCGCCCGCCGCGTTTGTCCGGCGACGACAGAATAGCCCACAGCGGATCTTCTTCTCCGAGCACGCGCCAGGTATCGCGCAGGCGTTCGATGTCACTCGCCATCGCGCGCGCCCATGTCGACATTCGTCGGATTCGAAAATGCGACGCCCGGCGCGTGGGCCGGGCGTCGGGATCGCGTTACGGCCATGCCGGTCAGGTTTCCACGAGCTCCACGCCGTCCATGCCTTGCGACAACGTGTGTGCGTCGCCGCCCTGCGCGAGTTTGATCTTCAGGCGCACTTCGTTGGTCGAATCCGCGTGACGCAGCGCATCCTCATACGAAATCTCGCCGGCCTGATACAGCTCGAACAGGCTTTGATCGAACGTCTTCATGCCGAGGTTCGTCGATTCCTTCATGACGTCCTTGAGCTTGTGGATGTCACCCTTGCGGATGTAATCCTGCACCAACGGCGTGCCGAGCATCACTTCGACCGCGACGCGTCGCGCTTTTCCGTCAGGTGTCGGAATGAGCTGCTGTGCAACCACACCTTTGAGGTTCAGCGACAAATCCATGAACAACTGCTCACGGCGATCTTCCGCGAAAAAGTGAATGATGCGGTCCATCGCCTGGTTCGCGTTGTTCGCGTGCAGCGTGCACAAACACAGGTGACCGGTTTCGGAAAAGTTGATCGCGTGTTCCATCGTTTCGCGCGTACGGACTTCGCCGATCAGGATTACATCGGGCGCCTGTCGCAAGGTATTTTTCAGCGCGTTTTCCCACGAATCGGTATCGATGCCGACTTCGCGCTGGGTGACGATGCAGCCCTCGTGCTTGTGGACGTATTCGATCGGATCTTCGATCGTGATGATGTGACCCGTCGAATTCTGGTTGCGGTAACCCACCATCGAAGCGAGCGATGTCGACTTGCCTGTACCTGTCGCACCGACGAAAAGAATGATGCCGCGCTTCGTCATCGCCAGCGTCTTGATGATCGGCGGCAGATTCAATTCTTCGATCGTCGGGATTCGCGTTTCGATCCGGCGCAAAACCATGCCGACGTTGTTGCGCTGATAAAAACAGCTGACACGGAATCGGCCGACGCCCGACACGCCGATGGCGAACTGGCACTCGTGTGTTTTCTCGAATTCTTCACGCTGCGACGGCGTCATCACGTTCAGCACCATGTCGCGCGACTGCTGCGGCGTCAGCGGGTTCTGCGTGATTGGCGCGACGCGCCCATGCACCTTGATGGAAGGCGGTACGCCGGCCGTGATGAACAAGTCGGAAGCCTTCTTGTGCACCATCAGTTTGAGGAAAGAAGTGAAATCTACGGCGCTCATGATCGGCTCCAACGTGTTCGATCGCGGGGACGCAGCCCCGATTGTCTTGGTGGCATCTTACACCTGTGCAGCGGGCGGAAATCAAACGCGCTCAAGGTCTAGAACACCGTTACATCGACGTCCGGCAGGTCGGTGGCGGCGATATCGATTTCCAATGTCGAAGTACCATTTTTTTCACAATTGCACGCATAAACCGCCGATACGCGGTCGAAAGCGGCGGGCTCAACGGCGTTTCCGCCGATCCTGACCACCACCTTCGGCTCGACGTTGAACGCAAACCCCAAGTTGGAAACCGCCACGTATTCGTCGGCACGAACGGCGACGCTGAGATGCATCGACTTGGCTTCGGTCGCCACCGGAAGATAGGCGGGATAGCGCGGCACATCCGGCTCGACCCGCGCGGCCTGTTGCAACACAGGTCGCGCCGGCACGACGCCGATCGGACCGAGTCGCTGCACCGGTTTCGTCGTCAATCGCGCAAACATTGCGCGCGACAGGCCGAGCCAGTGACTGCGACCCTCCTCCGATCCGCCGATATGCACGTCGTTGCGTCCGCACGCCAACAACATTTCGACGCCGTAGTTGTGCGTCAACTGATTACCGTACGTGCCGTGGATGCTTGGCTTCTCGAGCGAACACAGGAATCGACCGCTCGCGTCCATCGCGTACGTCGGCGTCAACAGCAGCGGTGCGGGATCGCTGGCGGGAACGGTGACATCGAACATCGGCAGCCACGCGAATGGCCAGGCGCCACGGACTTGATCTCGCGCATTGCCATAGGTCGTGACGAACGCGGCGAAAACCGCCACGCCCGCGACTCCCCAGCACGTCGCTCGCGCAAACGCGCGCGCGTCGAGCGCCGCGAGACCGAGTGCCGCCAGACCGACGAGGAAAACGCGCGACGACGTCGTCATGTAATACGGCGTTCGCGCGCGGATGATCGCCAGCGTCGCCAACATGGCGAGCGTGCCGACAATCGCCAACAATGCCATCGCCCGCGTGTGAGAATCGCGAATCGCGGCCATCAATCCGACAGCGCTTGCGGCACCGCCAAGCGTCACGATGCATGCGGCGATCATCGATCCGCTCGAACCAAAATCGCCGAATATCTCCAGCAGATACCGCGTGCCGCCGAACGCGACAGCCCAAAACAACGCCGGCAATTTCGCGAGGCTCCCCGTTTCGTTCGGATTGGCCGCGAACGCGCTCGATTTATGGAAATCTTCGAAACCGCGCAGCGCGTCCGCGTATACAAACGGCAACAACGGCGCGACGACGATAAATGCGGCCAGCGCGAAATCCCACCAGCGCACGTTTACGTGGCGCGCGCGAATCAGCACGAACAATCCAATCCACGCGCAGCCGATATTCGAGGGATGCGCGTGCATCGCCAACGTGAACGCGATTGCCATGCCGTAAAAGTAGCGTCGCCTGCCCGTGCGCCAGTAACGCAGGCAGCACAGCAGAAATGCGACGACCAGCAGCGCGGATAAGATCGGATGCAGCGGCAACATCCATTCGTAGGTCGTCCACGATGGCACGACAAGCCCGACCGCGAACAGCAAACCCGCGCGACGTGAATGCAGTTCCTTGCCGAGAAGATAGGCAACCGGAATCTGCAGCGCCGCGATCAGCCCAAGCAGTGCGATCGTGCCGAACCACGTGCGGCCAATCAATAGCAACAGCGCCAGCACGTAGTACCACACCGGCCCGAGATGAATCATCCCGTTGAGCACCGGCCCTTCCATCGGAAACTGCTCGCCGTGCAACAGACGCCACGCAACGAACATGTCGCGCGACAGATCCATGTGCGAGGCCGCATAAGGCACGCGCGCCAACATCAGGAGCATCAAAGCGGCGAGCACAGCGAAGCGCCAACGGCGCGCGCCGTCGTGCGAAAAATCGATCATAAGCGCGCGACCGGCCGAGCGCGTGCCGCGTTGCGTTCGACCATGCGCGGATTACTTGAAGATTTCTTTGTTCTTCGCGTAGCCGATCGCCTGCTGGCGCGTGACCAGACCGCGTTTGACCAGATCCTGCAAACACTGATCGAGCGTCTGCATGCCGTACTGGTTGCCAGTCTGGATCGACGAATACATCTGCGCCACTTTGTCTTCGCGAATCAGGTTTCGGATGGCCGGAATGCCGACCATGATCTCGTGCGCGGCGATACGTCCGCCGCCCACTTTCTTCAGCAGCGATTGCGAAATCACCGCGCGCAACGACTCGGACAACATCGAACGCACCATCGGTTTTTCACCGGCGGGGAACACGTCGATGATGCGATCGATGGTCTTCGACGCCGAACTCGTGTGCAGCGTGGCGAATACGAGATGTCCGGTTTCCGCGGCGGTGAGCGCCAGACGGATCGTTTCGATGTCGCGCATTTCGCCGACGAGGATGTAGTCGGGATCTTCGCGCAGCGCTGAACGCAATGCTTCGTTGAATCCGTGCGTATCGCGGTGCACTTCGCGCTGATTGATCAAACACTTTTGCGCCGTGTGCACGAACTCGATCGGATCTTCCACCGACAGGATGTGCGCGTATTCGTTCTTGTTCACGTGATCGACCATCGCCGCCAGCGTCGTCGACTTGCCCGAGCCCGTCGGCCCCGTCACGAGAATCAAACCCTGCGGCTGCTGGATCAGTTCCTTGAAGATTTTCGGCGCGCCCAAGTCTTCGAGCGAGAGCACTTCCGACGGAATCGTCCGGAACACCGCACCCGCACCGCGGTTCTGATTGAACGCGTTCACGCGGAATCGCGCGAGGCCCGGAATTTCGAACGAGAAGTCGACTTCGAGAAATTCTTCGTAGTCGCGACGCTGTTTGTCCGACATGATGTCGTACACGAGCGAGTGGACCTGTTTATGATCCAGCGACGGAATATTGATTCGGCGCACGTCGCCATCGACGCGAATCATCGGCGGCAACCCGGCCGACAAATGCAGGTCGGAAGCCTTGTTCTTGACCGAGAATGCCAATAATTCGGCAATATCCATCGAAATCCCCTTGGAAACCTTGATCGCGGCCATACGCGCCGCTCTGCGATGCAGTATAACCCCATAAATTCAAGCTGGCGCAATCCCTTGGCGACACTTTCTTGACAACGGATTACCTCGACATTCTCGGTCGCGTCACAGCTGCCGCGACGCGTTCGAACCATCCGGCGCGCCTGCTCGCCGTGTCGAAAACCAAACCCGCGACGGCGATTCGCGCGCTCGCCGCGCGAGGCCAGCGCGCGTTTGGCGAAAACTACGTGCAGGAGACATTGACCAAACAACGCGAGCTGGCCGATCTGGATCTCGAATGGCACATGATCGGCCCGTTGCAATCGAATAAAGCACGCGAGGTGGCCGAACATTTCGACTGGCTGCAAACACTTGATCGCGAAAAGCTCATCGTTCCGCTCCAACGTGCTCGACCTGATTCGCGTAAGCCGCTCAACATTCTTATCCAAGTCAACATCGACGACGAGGCGAGCAAATCCGGCTGCGCACCAGAGAACGTTGCAAAACTCGCCGACGCCATAGCGAATGCACCGCGCCTCGCCTTGCGCGGACTCATGGCAATTCCGCAACCGAGTGAAGATAGCAACGCGCGTCGCTTCGCATTCCACCGCATGCACGAGTTGTTCGTCGCGCTACGTGCGACGCATTCGCCGGTCGATACGTTGTCGATGGGTATGTCGGACGATTTCGAACTGGCAATCGAAGAAGGCGCGACGATGGTGCGGATCGGTACGGCGTTGTTCGGTGCACGTTCCTGATGCCGTCGCTCGACAGACGATCGGACTTTTTATAGACTTAATTTAGTCCACACGAGTCAATCATGCGCTTCTCAAGCCGAGTCAAACCCATCAGCTATCTCAAGGCCAACGCAGCAAATGTGTTGGCTCAACTCGCGAACGAACACGAACCCGTTGTCATTACGCAAAATGGAGAAGCGAAAGCGGTATTGCAAGATATCGCTTCGTATGAGCAAACGCAGGAAACATTGGCGCTCCTGAAAATTCTCGCTTTGGGAAACCGTGAAATCGAACGCGGCGATGTCTTGACGCTCGCAAAGGCTGTCTCCGCGGTCAAGACCAAGCGCAAAGCCGCCTAATGCGACATGCGGTGGTGTTGTCGCGTGCCGCGGCGCGCGATCTGGAAGAAATCTACGAATTCGTCGCCGAGTCGGACTCGGAAATCAAAGCGGATCAGCTAATCGATCGTCTGGAGAAAACTCTTCAAGCGCTAGCAACACATCCCGAGCGCGGCGCGTACCCGAGTGAACTTCGCGCCTTGGGCATCAGCGAATACCGACAGGTATTTTTCAAACCGTACCGTATGATTTACAAAGTGATCGATCGCAACGTTGTGGTTTACCTGATTGCCGACGGGCGTCGCGACATGCAATCACTTCTATCTCGACGGTTGTTCGAATCATGACTAACGCAATTTCGACGCTCGATCGCATCGCCTTCATCGGCGGCGGCAACATGGCGCGCAGCCTGATCGGCGGACTCGTACGCACCGGGGTCTCCGCGCAGCAACTCACGGCATCCGAACCGAATCCGGAATTGCGCGATGCGCTCGCGCGCGATTTCGCTATCACGACGCACGCATCGAATGACGAATCCACGCGCGGCTCCGACGTGCTCGTTCTCGCCGTCAAACCGCAGATGATGAAAACCGTCTGCGACGACCTGCGCGGAATCGTGCAGCGGACCCATCCGCTGGTCGTATCGATCGCCGCCGGTATCACGATCGACCAACTCGACCGTTGGCTCGGCGGCAACACCGCCATCGTGCGTTGCATGCCGAACACCCCGGCGCTGATCGGCGCGGGCGCAACGGGCCTGTGCGCAAACGCGCGCGTCACCGTCGCGCAGCGCGCGTTGGCTCAGCGAATCGTCGATGCCGTCGGATTGTCGCGCTGGATCGAGGACGAAGCATCGATGGATACCGTCACCGCATTGTCGGGTTCTGGCCCGGCGTATTTCTTCTTGCTGGTCGAAGCGCTCGAGGACGCCGCCGCCGCGCAAGGACTGCCGCGTGAAACGGCGCGCGAACTCGCCGCGCAAACCTGTCTCGGCGCCGGACGCATGCTGCTGGAATCGGATGTCGCTGCCGCCGAGTTGCGCCGGCGAGTGACATCGCCCGGCGGCACCACGCAGGCCGCGCTGGAAAGTTTCGCCGCTGACAAATTTGTCGCTATCGTCGCGCGTGCCGTCGCGGCGGCAACCGAACGTGGCAGGGAAATGTCGAAGCAGACAGACGCGCCATGAGTTATCTGCAGAACGCCGGCGTCTTTCTCATCCAGACGCTATTCGGATTTTTCATCGTCATGTTCTTGGCACGCACGTTGTTGATCGCCATCGCCGCGCCATTCACCGAACCGGTGTGCCGTTTCGTTTATCAGTTCACAAATCCGGCGGTGATGCCGCTGCGCAATGCGATCCCGCGTTGGCGCCGCGTGGATTTCGCCTCGCTGCTCGTGGCGTGGCTGCTGGCGATCGTTGAACTCGTGTGTCTGTTCGCTATTATCGGACTGCACTTGAGCCTGCTCGGCATGATGCTTCGCGCGCTGGTCGAAATTTTCGACTGGCTGATCCTGATCGAAATCGCCGTAATGTTCGCCGTGTGCGTGATGAGTTTCGTACCGTCGATGCGTTATGCCACCAGCTACGCGTTGCTCATGCGCGTGACGGAACCTGTGGTACGCCCGTTTCGACGACTGATACCATCGATGGCGGGTATGGATTTTTCATTTTTCGCCGCGTCCATCGCGTTGATCCTGATCCGCATGCTCGTGATCGCCCCGCTCACCGATTTGACCACGCGCATTCCATGAAACGACATTGCATTCTTCTGCTCGCGTTCGTGCCGATGTTCTCGGTCGCAGCGGATCGTGAATTCGGCGACGTCACCGTGCGCGCCAATGCGTTGTCGACGATGCAATTGCTTCCGGCGATGGCCAAGCAGTACGGCATCGCGCGTGATGCCGCGCACGGTCTGCTCAACGTGTCCATCGAACAGGCCGGCAGAACGATCAGCGCGAACGTAACCGCGCAAGTTGGCGATCTCACCGGCCACTCGCATCCGTTGCCGCTGCGCGAGACGGCGGAAAATGGCGACGTCGATTACCTTGGCGAATTCGCCATCGATGGATCGGGCACGTACGTTTTCACCGTCACCGCGACCGTGACCGGCAAGTCGCAACCGTTCATTGCCACATTCACGCAAGACCTTGTCGTCGACTGAGCCGACATCGGCGCGCATCTGGCTGATCCGACACGCGCAGGCGTCGTTCGGCGCAGCGAACTACGATGCATTGTCGACGCTTGGCCACGAACAGGCCGCGCGGCTCGCATCGTGGCTGGTGTCGCATCCCGAACTCACGTTCGCGCACGTTTGCCGCGGATCGTTGCAACGGCATCGCCAAACGCTCGCGGCGATCGACAGCGCATTTCGGGCGGCGAATCGCGCGCTACCCGAGGTCCACGAAGATGTCGACTGGAACGAATTCGATCACGACGCGATCGTCCGCGCCTACATCGCGACGCACAGTGACGACCTCGTGCACGCCGTCGTCGCCGATCCGACGAATCGCCGCGCGGTGCACGCGTTGCTGGCAGCATCGCTCGACGCGTGGTCGCACCGCGAACTCGACACGCGGCTCGCCGAATCGTGGGACGCGTTCACTGCCCGCGTCGCCCGCGCGCGCGACCGCTTGACCATACTGCGCGGCAAAGTTCTGATCGTTTCTTCCGCCGGACCGATCGCCCGCTGCGCGCAAGCCGCGCTCGGCTGCAATGACGAAAAAACCGTCGCGCTGAACATCGGCCTGCGCAATACGGCGATCAGCGAATTCCGCAGTCGCGGCGACGGCCTGGACATGCAGATCTGGAACATGCTGCCGCACCTGTCCGCGCCCAGCGATCACGAAGTCGTGACATATTATTGAGATGACCGACCTGTTCGCCTATTCCGCTCGTGCCCGCGCGTTGCGCGATAGCGTCGCCACGTTCCAGCGCGAGCATGTCGAGCCCGCCGAAGCCGGCTACTTCGCCCACGTCGCACGCGATGGCCAGCGCTGGACGATTCCGCCTGTGATGGAATCGCTCAAGAAAAAAGCGCGCGACGCCGGTTTGTGGAACCTGTTCCTGCCCGACGCGAAACACGGCGCGGGCCTGAGCAATCTCGACTACGCACCCATCGCCGAGATCACCGGACGTTCGCTGATCGCGCCGGAAGTATACAATTGCAACGCGCCGGACACCGGCAACATGGAAGTGCTGCTGCACTTCGGTTCCGACGCGCAGAAATCCCGCTGGCTGACGCCGCTGCTCGCCGGCGAAATCCGTTCGGCCTTCGCCATGACCGAACCCGACGTCGCCAGCTCCGACGCCACCAACATCGCCACACGCATCGCGCGCGATGGCGACACGTACATTGTCACCGGCCGCAAGTGGTGGACGACCGGCGCGATGGATCCGCGCTGCGAAATTTTTATTGTCATGGGCGTGACCGATCCCGCTGCCGACCCGCACCGCCGTCACGCGATGATCCTCGTACCACGCGACACGCCGGGCGTTCGTATCGTGCGACCGCTCGCGGTGTTCGGATTCGACGATGCGCCGCACGGCCACGCCGAAATCGAATTCGACGGCGCGCGCGTGCCGAAAGAAAACCTGATACTCGGCGAAGGTCGCGGTTTCGAAATCGCGCAAGGACGACTCGGACCCGGGCGCATCCATCATTGCATGCGCTTGATTGGCCTCGCGCAGCGCGCACTGGAAACGATGATCGAGCGCGCGAAATCGCGCATTGCGTTCGGCAAGCCGCTCGCCGCGCAGGGCATGGTGCAGGACGCGGTCGCGCGATCGCGCTGCGAGATCGAACAGGCGCGACTGCTGACGCTCGCCGCCGCCGCATCGCTCGACCGCGATGGCATCAAGGGCGCGAAAGATGCCATCGGCATGATCAAGATCGTCGCGCCACGCATGGCCTGCGACGTGATCGATCACGCCATGCAGATCCATGGCGCGGCGGGATTGTCCGGCGACAACTTTCTCGCGCACGCCTACGCCGGCGCGCGTGCGTTGCGCCTTGCCGATGGTCCGGACGAAGTGCACATCGCCGCGCTGGCGAAGTCGATGCTGAAATGAACAACGATTTCACGCTGCCCGACGACGCGCTCGCGCATTATCTCGAACAGCATGTCGCCGGTTTTCATGGTCCGCTGACGTCGACGAAATTCAAGGGCGGCCAATCGAACCCTACCTATCGTCTCGATGCCAAATCGGGCCGCTACGTACTACGGCGCAAACCGCCCGGCGTGCTGCTCGCCTCGGCGCACGCGGTGGATCGCGAGTTCCGCGTCATCACCGCGTTGCGCGACAGCGCGGTGCCGGTCGCGCGCGCGCTGCACCTGTGCGCGGACGAATCCGTCGTCGGCAGCATGTTCTACGTCATGGAATTCGTCGACGGGCCGATTCACTGGGATCCGTCGCTGCCTGACGTCAGCACCGAACGTCGCGCGGCGCATTTCAACACGATGATCGATGCCGTGATCGCGCTGGCGAACGTCGACGTCGCTGCCGTCGGCCTGAGCGACTTCGGCAAATCCGGCAACTATTTTGCTCGGCAAGTCGCGCGCTGGACCGAACAATATCGCGCTGCCGAAACCGACCGCATCGAGGCGATGGAACATCTCATCGCCTGGTTGCCGCAGCACGTTCCCGGTGAGGCAACACGCGCGACACTCGTTCACGGCGATTTTCGCATCGACAATCTGATATGGCATCGCGATACATCGCGTATCGCCGCGATCGTCGACTGGGAATTGTCGACGCTCGGATCGCCATTCGCCGACATCGCCTACTTGTGCATGGCGCTGCGGCTGCCACGCAACGGCGTGTTGCCAGGCCTCGCAGGAATCGATCGCGATGCGCTCGGCATTCCGTCCGAAAGCGCTATCGTCGACCGCTTCGCCGCCGGCAGCGGGCATGACCCGCGGCCGCACTGGAATTTCCTGCTCGCGTTCCAGTTTTTCCGACTCGCGGCAATCGCTCAGGGCGTGCTCAAGCGCGCGCTGCAGGGCAATGCGTCGAGCGAACGCGCGCGGCAGGCGGGCGCGATGGCGGCAACCATCGCACAACTCGGCGCGGAGCAGGCACGATGAGGATTCGTCGATGAAAACGTATACGTTTGCACTTTTGCTTGTCGCCGCTTCCGCGGCGCACGCCGATGGCGACGTCAGGAAAGAGGGAACGATGCGCATCAACAGTGGTGCCGCAAGAGCATCGACCGTTCACGTCGGCTGTTCGTCGGATGCGCATGGCGCGCTCGTCGTGGAGATCATCGTGCCGGACGCCTACACGAAAAAGGATTTCGATTACGACGATTTTGAAGGTCCCGGCGCGCCGGCGGGAAAATTGAGTCGCATCGAATGGATCTCCGGCACGAACACGACGACCATCACGACGGCCGTCGCGGGTTCGTATATTCCCGATCCGCCGGATGCCTTCAACTTCGAAATCGCTGGCGATTCAAAACGCGCAAACCCAGCTGCGACACTGCTCGCCGGGGTGGACGGCTCCGAAGCCAAACTCGTCTGGACCCAATCGAGCTACGACGCTTCCAAGCGAACGCTTGTCGCCACATTCGCGTTCGATGCGAACGAATCGGCACGCCTGCGTGACGCGGTCAAAGCCTGCCTGCCGGTTTCCAAATAGCCGTCCAAATCAGTTGGGCCGTACAGGACAGCCCAAACTCATCGCACGCGCTTCCCACTCGCGCACATGGTCGCTCGCGTTCAACACTTCGAGCCAGCCTTCGTCGAGCGGCTTGCCGTCCGCGAACGCGCAGGCCGTGTGCACGGCGGTAGTCAATCCAAAATTCTGTTCCGAAGCAGCGGTCGGATTTCCGTGATAAGCCACCGCCTCGATGATCGGCCACGGCAAGCCCCACAGCGACAAAAGGTAGGCGCCGGCGACGGATTCGATCGGCAAATCCGGCAAGCAGTCGTCGGGATCGTGTTCGGCGGAGAGCGTGATTTCGTCGTCGCGCAGATTGAGCAGCTTGCCGATATAGGCCAGTGTCGAAGCCGTCGCCGCGACGGGGCCGAGCGATGTTTTTTTGACATCCCGCACCACCTGCACCGCCATTTGCGACGCGAGGATCGCGCGGCTTTGCACCATGGGATTGATGAACGATTGCACCGCGAGCACGAGATTGACCACTGCATCCATGCCGAGCAGCGTGAGCGCGCGTTCGATTTCGAGTATCGGTTTTCCGCGCGAATAGAACGCCGAGTTGCTCAACTGGAGAACTTTCGCGGCGAGCGCCGCGTCGGCATGCACGCGCTGCGCAATGCTGGACATGCTCGCGGTTCCCGAGGCGTTTTCGCGGATCAGCGCGAGCGCCACCGTCGGCGTTGGCGGCAGGCGATGAATTTTCGCAATGCGTTCGCGCAGCGCGGCCGAGCCCAGCATCGTTTCGAGCGAGCGCACGCTTTTGATGCTCTCGACGAGTGCTGTCGTGTCGAGCGGTGCGACGAGTACGCGATGCGCGACTTCGGCCTTGACCAGATTCGCGACGGCGATTTCGCTGTCGCCGACCGCGATGCGCAGTGCGCTCGGCGAGTGCTTGCGCGCTTGCGACAGCAGTTCGACGATGCGGTCGGGCCGCTGCGAATCGGCCGCGACGATCGCGTCGCACGGCGTCGCCGAAACCAGGTGCGCGGCATCGCGCGCATCGTCGGCCAGCATGACGCGCCACGACGGCTGCAATTTCTCGATGCCGGCTTCGAGCCGGTCGAGCCGTTCGTGTTCGTCGTCAACCAGCAAAAGGCGCATGCGATTCCACCGAAAAACATTGTTAGGCTTTCCGGCTATCGGCCGCGCGCGCCATTTCTTTAGTGACCCCGTGTTTCTGTGCCCATGCGCTCACGATGGCGTGCAGCGCGTCGAGTCCGTCGAACAGCGCTGCGGGGCCAGGTTGCAGGATGATCGGCGATTTCACTTCGTGCAGCTCGCCGTCGCGCACGGCGGGAATCGCCGACCATCCGGCGCGCGCGGCAACGTTGTCCGCCCGGAATTTCTTTCCGCACCACGAGCCGATGATGATGTCCGGCTCGCGCCGGATCACCTCCGACGCATCGGCGAGAATGCGGTCTTTCGCCAGCGACTTCTCCGCGCGTTCGGGAAAAATATCGTCGCCGCCGGCGACACGGATGAGTTCGGCAACCCAGCGGATGCCGGTGATGGGCGGATTGTCCCATTCCTCGAAATAGACTTTCGGACGCGACTTCAAACGCGATGACGCTTCGCGCACCTCGTCGAGATGACGCTGCGCGCGATCGGCATACGCATTCGCTTTGTCCGCGGCGCCGACGATCGCGCCGAGCCGGCGGATGTAGTCGACGATCTGATCGACCGAACGATGATTGCTGATCCACACTTCGACACCCGACTTGATCAGCTCGCGCGCGATGTCGGCCTGGATGTCGGAAAATCCGATGACGAAATCCGGTTGGAGTTTCAGGATCTCGTCGATCTTCGCGCTGGTGAATGCGGACACTTTCGGTTTTTCTTTGCGCGCACGCGGCGGTCGCACGGTGAATCCGGAAATGCCGACGATGCGATCCTGCTCCCCGATCGCGTAAAGCACTTCGGTCGGCTCCTCGGTCAGGCAAACGATGCGGCGCGGACCCATCGTGTTACGGATACAACAATCGTTTGCTCCACGAACCGTCGCGCCGCTCGTATCGATGGCGCTCGTGCAAACGCGCGCGCTGGCCGTACCAGAGTTCGATCAGATCCGGTACCACGCGATAGCCGCCCCAATGCGCCGGACGCGGCACATCGGCCCCTTCGAATTTCTTTTCCATCGCGGCGATGCGTTCGTGAAACGTTTCGAGGCTCGGCAGCGTTTTCGATTGCGTGGATGCCCACGCGCCGATGCGGCTGGCACGGTCGCGCGAGGCGAAGTACGCATCGGATTCGGCGGCCGTCGTTTTCTGCACGCGGCCTTCCACGCGAACTTGCACGCCAGCGCCGTCGCGCAGTTTTTTCCATAAGAAACACAATGCGACTTGCTTGTGCGCGGCGAGTTGCGCGGCCTTGTCGGATTCGTAGTTGGTGTAGAACACGAAGCCACGTTCATCGACGGCTTTGAGCAGCACCATGCGCGATGAAATGCGGCCCGACGCATCGGCGCTGGCGAGCGACATCGCCGTCGGCTCGGGTTCGCCGCCGCGTTTGGCGTCGTCGAGCAAGGCGCGGAAGTTGCTAATCGCTTCCTGATAAAGTGGCTGCGTTTCGTCCATGACGGATTCTTTTTTCGTGTCGCGAAAACCGCATCATGCTAACACGCACCGATACGCGGACGATGTCGTCGAAACGGTGCTCGATCTGGCGCTGCGCGAGAAGCGTCGACGTTTTTCGGTGATCGGTCTGTCGGGTTTGCAAGGCAGCGGCAAAAGCACGCTCGCCGGTCAAGTCGTCGCGCTGGCGCAATCGCGCGGCGTGCCGGCGCTGACGATATCGATCGACGATTTCTATTTCGGCCGCGCGGCGCGCAAACGACTCGCACGCGCCGTGCATCCGCTGCTGATCACGCGCGGCGTGCCTGGCACGCATGACGTGTCGCTGGTGCATGTCACGCTCGATGCGTTGCGCATGGCATCGCCGAAAAAACCCGCGCACGTTCCACGTTTCGACAAAGGCGCCGATACGCGTTTGCCACCCTCGCGCTGGCGGCACGTGAAACATCCGCCGCGCTTCGTGATTCTCGAAGGATGGTGCATTGGGGTGCCGCCGCAGTCGAACGCCGAACTGAAACATCCGATCAACGAACTCGAACGTAATCAGGATGCGGACGGAACCTGGCGTCGCTGGGTGAACGATCAGCTCACGCGCAATTACGTGCCGTTGTGGAAACGGTTCGACGACCTCGCGATGCTGCAAGCGCCGAGTTTCGACGTCGTGCTCGCATGGCGAGACGAGCAGGAACGCGTCCTGCGCGCACGCGGCGCTGCGCGCGCGCAGACAACGTCGCAGCTGAGGAATTTCCTGCAGCACTACGAGCGCCTGAGTCGCCAGTCGCTGAAGAAACTGCCCGCGCTCGCGGATTTGCGTCTCGTGCTGGACGCCAGGCGCGACGTGCGCCGTATCGTCGTGCGCTGATTATTCGACCACGACCGCCGTGCCGTAGGCGAGCACTTCGGTAATGCCGTCGGTCACTTCGTTGGCGTCGTAGCGCATCGCGACGATCGCATTCGCGCCGATGGTCGCCGCGTGCTCGAGCATCAGCACTGCCCTCCGGTTGAATGGCGGGCCGAGTCTACTCGCTCAAACCACTGCGGCTTGTGTGCGGCGCGGCAGATAACGCAGCCAGATGAGCCAGAACACGAGCGCATCGAGAATGATCAGCGCCTGCCACAGATATAGATGAAACCAGTCGAACCACACCGTCGACCAGCGCTGCAGGTAATACAGGCTGATGATGCGCACGAGATTGAGGAGCTGGACGGCAAGAAAGCCGAGCCCGATGCCGATCAGTTTGTTTTTCCACGGCGCCGGAAACGCGAGGATCGCCGAGACGAGAATCAGCACGGCTTCCACGCCGTTGCAGCCGGCCACGATTTCGATGCCGCCGCCGGTGCTGCCGTCGAGAATGTCGTTGCCGCTGGCGACCACGTTGCCATCGAACGCCTGCATGATCGCCGCGCTCACGTGCGCCACGCCGGCCGTGAACGGATCGATGACGGCTTCTTTGACCGGCTCGTACAGCTCCAACGCGAACAGCGCGACGAGGCAAACCGCGAAAACAATGATGAATCGATACACGGCAATTTCCGACCGCACGGACAGAGCGGTATTGTAGCGTTTCGGCGCGCGACGTCTGCTAGCATCGATGCATGAATCCGGCACCGAACCTGTTCTTCGTCGGCCCGATGGGTGCGGGCAAAACGACCATCGGACGTCGCGCGGCGGAACTGCTCGACCTGCCGTTCTTCGATCTCGATCACATCATCGAACAAGTTTGCGGCGCCGACATTCCGCTCATTTTCGAACTGGAAGGCGAAAGTGGATTTCGCAAACGTGAAAGTACCGTGCTCGCCGAGTTCGCCACGCGCGAAGGCATCGCACTGGCCACCGGTGGCGGCGCGGTGTTGGCCGAGGAGAATCGTGTTGTGCTGAAATCGCGCGGGTTCGTCGTCCATCTCGAAACGACGGTCGACGAACAAATGAAACGTCTCGCGCGCGATCGCAAACGACCGCTGCTCGCTGCGCCCGATCGCCGCGAACGCCTGATGCAGCTCGCCGAGCTGCGCGGACCGTTGTATCGCGAGATCGCCGATTTCACCGTTGCGCCCGGCCACGGCAACAGCGTGCCGCAGGCCGCGCAACGACTCGCGACAGCGTTGCGCGAACGCTGGCAGCGCACGCCCAGCGAGCACTTCGCCGCATGAACGCGCGGCAGATCGACGTTCAACTCGGAGCGCGTTCGTATCCGATCTGGATCGGCGAAGGATTGCTGCAACGTGGCGAACATTGGCCGGCGTTCGTGCGTGGACGGCACGTGCTCGTCGTCAGCGACGAAAACGTCGCGCCGTATTCGAAACTGATTTCGCCATCGCTCGAACGCGCAAAGGTGTCGTTCGTGACGTTTCCGCCGGGCGAGGAAAACAAGTCGCTGGATTGCTGCGCCGTGATTTTCGATGCGCTTGCAGAAATGGGCGCGAGTCGCGACGCGACCATCATCGCGCTCGGCGGCGGCGTCATCGGCGATCTCGCCGGCTTCGCCGCCGCGTGTTGGATGCGCGGCATCGCCTTCGTTCAAATGCCGACGACATTGCTCGCGATGGTCGATTCGTCCGTCGGCGGCAAGACGGCGGTGAACATGCCGCAGGGCAAGAATCTCGTCGGCGCGTTCCATCAGCCGCGCGCGGTGGTGATCGATACCTCGACGTTGTCGACATTGCCGGATCGCGAACTGCGCTCCGGAATTTCCGAAGTCGTGAAATACGGCGCGATCGGCGACGCGGAATTTTTCGCCTGGCTCGAATCGAACGCGGATGCATTACTCGCGCGCGATGCGGCGGCGCTCGCGCACGCGATCGGTGTGAGTTGCCGGCAAAAAGCCGGCGT
>CAZZYA010000057.1:0-16515 GCA_964658115.1 uncultured Rudaea sp.
TGGCCGCCGTGGCGCACAGCGGCGCGAAGGAAAATATCCAGATCGATCGGCGCTGAGGGTGTCGACGGCTCAAGAAGCGAGCTCATTCGCGAGATGTCTTTTATCCGGGTATTTGCCGCTTGATGGCGACTCCGGCGAGAATAGGGCCGTGAACGCATTGCACGCCCTCGTCCTGTCCGCATTTCTGCTACTGGCTTCCACCGCCGCGCAGGCGTGCGATCCTCCCTTTCAGTTTATTTTTCAAAACGACATCAGCGCCTCGGTGACTGGAAATCCGTGTGTGCTGGGCGCCAGCACGACAGTTTCGTCTCGTTCGACGGCGGCTGCTTTTATTCACTACCGTCGGGCGACGCCGCTGACCTCCGTGCGTTACGGGTTCCGGATCAACACTGCGGGCCTTTCGACCGGTAGTTCACTCGAATCTTTCCAGGTCTTCGCAGCTACGTCATCGACGGTGGCGATGTCACCCGCTACCGCCAGAGTTCTGAGCGTTCAGCTGGATCTTGGAAGTTCGCCACCGACAATCGATTTTATTGCCGCCGATGCGAACGTACCGGGCAATCGTCGCGCTTTTCCCGTTTTGCCGACAACGTCAACGTTCACCGTGCGCGTCGAAATCAACGTCGGCCACGCAGGTAATGTGAAGTACTGGATCAACCATGGCTTCAGCGATCCTCCCGACGGCGTTATCGAAAGCACGCCTGGCGGCGGCCTGGACAACGCGGATCTGGTAGGCGTCAGCGCCGCGGAAATCGGCATGAGCAACCCGACGCCTCACTTCATTGCGAATCACGCGGGCGAAATCGTGCAATTCGACGAACTTGAATCCAGCGACGACGTTCTGTTTTACGACGATTTCAGCAGTGGTGCTCAATAGGATTCGCCATGTCGACGTCACGTTATCTTGTTTTCGTTTTCCTCGTCGTGCTGAGCATGAGCGCGCACGCACAAACGTGCGCAGCACCATCGATCATAACGACGGCGCCGGCAATCGTGAGCGGAACAACGTGTTCCGGAACAACGTCGCTTCCGACGTTGGCGAACGGTGCCATGGCAGGCGGCCAGCAAACGATTTATCGAATCACGTTGGGCACGGGCGCTATCCCGGGCATACAGCTCAATCTTCAGCCCGATCCTGACACAGACATGGCTTTATTCGTTTGTCCCAATGTTTGCTCGCCCATCGCGACGTGCATCGCAACGGTCGACGAGAATGGGACGGGCCAACCGGAGACATTCACCCTCCCCTCCGTACCGGGCGACTACTACATCATCGTGCAGGCGGCGCCGGGAAGCTCGACGATGTGTGGTGGCTATTCCCTGGTCGTCACGGGTCCGCTCAACGACTAAGCTTCCGATCGCGCGCCTTGCGACTGGTAGAATCGTCGCCATGCGCATCGGTCCGTATTCCATCGACCCACCGATCGGCCTCGCGCCGATGGCGGGCGTTACCGACAAGCCCTTTCGCCAGCTTTGCAAGAAGCTTGGCGCGGGTTTGGCCGTATCGGAAATGACGGCGTCCGATCCGCGACTGTGGACCACGCGCAAATCGCTCAAGCGCATGGATCATGCCGGCGAGCCGGATCCGGTAAGCGTGCAGATCGCCGGATACGATCCGACCATGCTTGCGGATGCGGCGCGCTACAACGCCGATGCCGGCGCGCAGATCATCGATATCAACATGGGTTGTCCAGCGAAAAAAGTGTGCAATGTATACGCAGGCTCGGCGTTACTGCAGGACGAGCCGCTCGTTGCGCGCATTCTTTCCGCTGTGGTCGCCGCGGTCGATGTGCCGGTGACACTGAAGATTCGCACCGGTTGGAACCGCGACAACAGAAACGGAATTCGCATCGCGAGGATCGCGGAAGATTCCGGCATCGCCGCGCTCGCGGTGCACGGCCGCACACGCGCGGATTTGTACGAAGGCGAGGCGGAGTACGACACCATCGCGGCGATCAAGCAATCGGTAGCCATTCCGGTGCTCGCGAATGGCGACGTCGATTCGCCGCAAAAAGCAAAGCTCGTGCTCGACTACACGAAGTGCGATGGCCTTCTGATCGGACGCGCCGCGCAAGGTCGTCCGTGGATATTTCGCGAGATCGCGCATTTCCTCGCGACCGGCGCAACGTTGCCTGCCCCAAGCACGGCTGACGTGTGCGATATTTTGTGTAGACATCTCGACGCGCTCTATGCGTTCTACGGCGAACAGCAAGGCGTGCGCATCGCGCGCAAGCACCTGGGCTGGTATGCGAAGGACCGGCGCGAAAACGCCGCGTTTCGGGCCGTGGTCAACCGCGCAGAATCGGCCGTGGACCAATTACGTTTCACGCGCGAATATTTCGCCTCGTTGGCAATGGACCTGCCGATTGCAGCCTAGCCGTTTGGACGTCTAAACGGCCATAATCGTCCACACCGAAATCCTAACGTTTTTTGGCTGCAAACCGCAGTCCGTGCGTGTATGATGCGCCACCCGTTCCCTCCCCTTTTTACGCCGAGGAATTATCTCTCGATGAGCGCTTACCTTTTCACGTCCGAATCCGTTTCCGAAGGCCATCCGGACAAGGTCGCCGACCAGATTTCCGATGCCGTGCTCGACGCGATCCTCACGCAGGACAAGCGCGCGCGCGTGGCCTGCGAAACGATGGTGAAAACCGGTGTGGCGATCGTCGCCGGCGAAATCACCACGAGCGCGTGGATCGATCTCGAAGCGCTCACGCGCAAGGTGATCCTCGACATCGGCTACAACTCCTCCGAGGTGGGGTTCGACGGCGCGACCTGCGGCGTGCTGAATCTGATCGGCAAGCAATCGCCCGACATCAACCAAGGTGTGGATCGCAAAAATCCCGAAGAACAGGGCGCGGGCGATCAGGGTCTGATGTTCGGCTATGCGACGAACGAAACCAAAGACATGATGCCGGCTGCGATTTTTTATTCGCATCGCCTCGTCGAACAGCAAGCCAAAGTGCGCAAAAAGGGCAAGCTCAAGTGGCTGCGTCCGGATGCGAAGTCACAGGTCACGCTGCGCTACGAAAACGGCAAGGTCGCCGCGATCGACGCCGTCGTTCTTTCCACGCAGCACGATCCGGACGTGAAGCAGAAACATCTCGTCGAAGCGGTGCGCGAAGAAATCCTCATGCCGGTGCTGCCGTCGAAATGGCTACACAATGGCACCAAGTTCCACATCAATCCGACCGGCAAATTCGTCATCGGCGGACCTGTCGGCGATTGCGGCCTGACCGGGCGCAAGATCATCGTCGACACCTACGGCGGCTGGGCGCGTCACGGCGGCGGCGCGTTTTCGGGCAAGGATCCGTCGAAGGTCGATCGCTCGGCGGCGTATGCCGCGCGGTATGTCGCGAAGAACATCGTCGCGGCGGGATTGGCCGATCGCTGCGAACTCCAAGTCAGCTACGCGATCGGCGTGGCCGAGCCGACATCGATTTCGGTGACCACGTTCGGCACCGGCAAGATCGGCGATGACAAGATCGAAAAACTGATCCGCAAACATTTCGATTTGCGTCCGTACGGCATCATCAAGATGCTCGATCTCATCCATCCGATGTATCAGCAGACCGCGAGCTACGGCCATTTTGGCCGCACGCCGGAAACCATCGAAGACGCGGATGGAAAATCGCACACGACGTTCAGCTGGGAAAAGACCGACAAGGCCGATGTGTTGCGAGCGGATGCGAAGCTGAAATAAAAATCCTTTTCACGATGAACGCCGACAGCCCGCCACGCGCGGGCTGTTTCGTTTCGGCAGGTATAATTGACAATGCCATTGATTCAAATTCAAAAACTCGACTACAGCGTCGGCGGTCCGCTCCTCCTCGAACACGTCGATCTCGGCATCGAGCCGAACGAGCGCGTCTGCATCGTGGGTCGCAATGGCGAGGGCAAATCCACGCTGCTTCGTCTCATCGCCGGTGAAATCAAACCGGACGACGGCGAAATCCGCGTCGAGAAAGGCACGCGCATCGCGCGGCTCGCGCAGGAGGTGCCGCAGGCTACGCGCGGTACGATTTTCGATGTGGTCGCGGCGGGAATCGGCGATGTCGGTGCGCTGCTCGTGCGCTATCACCATTTGCTCAGCGGCGAAGACCTCGCCGAACTCGCGCGTGTGCAATCGGCCATCGAAGCGCAAAACGGCTGGGCGCTCGATCGTCGCGTATCACAGGTGCTGACGCGGCTGGAGTTGCCACCGGACATCGAATTCTCCGCGCTCTCCGGCGGCATGAAACGCCGCGTACTGCTTGCGCAGGCGCTGGTGAGCGAACCGGATTTGTTGCTGCTCGACGAGCCGACCAATCACCTCGACATCGAGGCGATCGCGTGGCTCGAGGAATTCCTGCGCGCGTTTTCGGGAAGCATCGTTTTCGTCACCCACGATCGAACGTTTCTGCGCGCGTTGGCGACGCGCATCGTGGAGATCGATCGCGGAGAGGTCACGTCGTGGCCCGGCGACTACGACAATTATTTGCGCCGCAAGGAAGAAAGGCTGCACGCCGAATCGCAGGCGAATTCGCTGTTCGACAAGAAACTCGCGCAGGAAGAAATCTGGATTCGCCAGGGCATCAAGGCACGCCGCACGCGCAATGAAGGTCGCGTGCGCGCGCTTGAAGCGATGCGTCGTGATCGCGAACAGCGACGCGAGTCGAGCGGCACGGCGAAGATGACGCTTGCGACGACGCAATCATCCGGGCGCAAAGTGATCGATGTGCAAAACGTCGATTTCGCGTATGCCGATCGCGCGATGGTCAAGGATTTTTCCACGACGATCATGCGCGGCGATCGCGTCGGCATCGTCGGTCCGAACGGGTCGGGCAAAACCACGCTGCTCAAGCTGATGCTGAAGGAACTCGCACCGCAACGCGGCAGCGTGGAACTCGGCACGAATCTGCAGATCGCCTATTTCGATCAACATCGCGCCGTTTTACGCGAGGATTTGAACGCGCTCGACAATGTCGCCGGCGGTTTGGAATACATCGAACTCGATGGCGGCCGTCGCCATGTGCTCGGCTACCTGCAGGATTTTCTGTTTTCCCCCGAACGCGCACGGTCGCCGATCACGCGACTTTCCGGCGGTGAACGCAATCGTCTTCTGCTCGCCAAACTGTTCGCCAAACCGTCGAATCTGCTGGTGATGGACGAACCGACCAACGATCTGGATGTCGAAACACTGGAACTGCTCGAAGAGATGCTGACATCGTATAAAGGCACGCTACTGCTCGTTTCGCACGATCGCGCATTCATCGACAACGTGGTGACCAGCACGCTGGTGCTCGAAGGCGATGGTGTCGTCGGCGAATACATCGGCGGATACAGCGACTGGTTGCGGCAACGTCGTCCGACGGCGAACGGCGCGCGCACCGAAGCGAAATTGCAGCGCGTCGATAACACGACGCCGGTGGAATCCGAACCGCGACGCAAACTCAATTACAAGAACGCGCGCGAACTCAGCGAATTGCCCGCGCGCATCGAGAACCTCGAAACGCAGATCGGCGCGCTCACCGCCGCGATGCAATCGCCGGATTTCTATCGGCAGGATGCAACCACGATCAACGCATCGAACGCACAGCTCGCCGATCTGCAAACGCAGCTCGATACCGCCTACGCACGCTGGCAGGCGCTGGAAAAACTGACGTCGTAACCCGCGCGCGAATCGGCTAGTCTCCGCGCATCCATGGTGGGGATCGACGTCATGCGTCGCGTTGCGGCATTGCTCGCCCTTTTTCTCCTTTTCGTTCCGTCGCTCGCGTGCGCGTCGGAAGCGCCGGTCGGTCGTCCGAAAACCTGTCTCGTCCTCGGGGGCGGCGGCGCGCGTGGCGCGGCGCACATCGGCGTGCTGAAAGTGATCGAACAGAATCACATTCCGATCGATTGCATCACGGGCACGTCGATGGGCGCGATCGTCGGCGGTATGTACGCGGCAGGTTACAGCGCGGGTGAAATCGAAGGCATTTTGCGCAGCATCGATTGGAAGGATATGTTCTCCGACGATCCCGCGCGGCGCGACTTACCAATGCGGCGCAAGGAAGACGAACTGCGTTTCCTCGGCGGTATCGAACTCGGTTTGCGCGACGGAAAAATCGCGTTGCCGCGCGGCGTGATCCAGGGACAGAAATTGCAATTGCTGCTGCGCCGATTGTTGTTGTCGACGCTGCGCACCGAACACTTCGACGATCTGCCGATTCAGTTCCGCTCGGTGGCCACCGACATCGGCAGCGGCGAAGCGGTCGTGTTCGAGGACGGCGATCTCGCCATGGCGATTCGCGCTAGCATGTCGGTGCCGGCTGCCTTCGCGCCGATCCACTATCGCGATCATCTGCTCGTCGACGGCGGCATCACCGACAACGTGCCGATCGATGTCGCGCGTTCGCTCGGCGCGCAGCGGCTGATCGTGGTCGACGTCAGCGAACCGTTGTCGCCGGAAGACAAACTCGATTCGCCGTTTTCGATCGCGAACCAGATGCTTACGGCGATGATGAAGCGGCAAAGCGACGCGCAGATCACGCAACTCGGCACGGACGACATTCTGCTTCGTCCCGATCTCGGCGATCTCACCAGCACGGAATTTCCGCGCTCGATGGAAGCCGTCGGCATCGGCGAACAGACAGCGCTGGCCGACATCGACAAACTGCGCCGCGACGCAGTGAACGATAGCGATTACGCGCACTACGCGAACGTGCATCATCCCGCACCGTTCGATCCGCCGCTCGTGCAATTCCTCGACGTGCTGCGTACGCGCAGCCGGACGGCGGGTTATGTCGAACAGAATCTCACCGGACTTGCCGGCAAACCGTTCGACGTGGACAAGCTCGACGAGAAAATCGGTCAGGCCTATGGCGAAGGCAGTTACGAGCGCATCAGTTACGATTTCGAAAAGCGCGGCGACGAAGAAGGCCTCGTCGTGGTTCCGGTGGACAAAGGTTGGGGCCCGAATTTCCTGCGCTTCGGTTTGCGCTTGTCCGACAATTTCGACGGACGCAACAGCTATCAGCTCATCACCGAAGCGAATTTCACCGGGCTCAACGATTACGGCGGCGAAAGCCGCAACCGCGTGCAGCTGGGGCAGATCACGGAGTTGTACAGCGAATATTTGCAACCGTTCGGCAATCGCGGACAGTTCTATGCCGCGCCGTATCTGCAGTACAAGGCGTACAACTTTCCGATCAACGAAGGCGAGAACATCGACTTCGCGGAATACCGACGCAGCCGTGCGGATGTTGCCCTCGAGACAGGCTGGACGCCGACGACGAGTTGGCAGCTTTCCGGCGCACTCGAATACGGCCGCGATACCGCACGTCTGCGCATCGGCCAGCCGGATTTTCCGGATGTGTCGTCGACGTTCGGCGGCATCGTGCTGCGCGCGGTGTACGACGATCTCAACGCATCGGGATTTCCGACCAGCGGCACGCGCGTGGATGTGTCGCAGGAACTGCTGTTGTCGCAACTCGGCTCGACCAGCACCGCGCAAATAGCACGCGGTCGTTGGGACACGGCGTTGTCGTACGGCACCAACACGATTCTTTTCGGCGGCAGCGTCAGCAGTTCGACGGGCAACGGGCGCGAAGAACAACTCGCCGCGTTCAGTCCTCTGGGGGGTTTGACCAATCTCTCCGGCTACACCGAAAACCAGTTGTTCGCGACGCAGACCGCGCTCGTTCGCGGAATCTATTATCGACGACTCACCGATGCGCAATCGCTGTTCAGCGTGCCGGTGTATGTCGGCGGCAGCCTCGAAGCCGGCGGCGTGTGGGAGACGCGGCGCGCCATCGGCAGCAATCCGATCGCGGCGGGCAGTCTGTTTCTCGGCATCGACACGTTTCTCGGACCGATGTTTCTCGGCTACGGTTATGCGCAAGGTGGACACAACGCGCTGTATCTGACATTCGGATCGTTGCTGCGCACCGATCAGTAGACCTGTGAAATCTACGAGCGGTACCGTACGAACGCTCGTGTACAATCCGGCATTCGTAAAAGGCGTGCATCACGCGATGGAGTGTCACCGATGATCGGAAAATTCTTGCGCTATGCATTGTTCGCGACAATTTTTTTTTCCAATGTCGCCGCCGTCGCCGCCGTTGAGCAGTTCGCGCCTGCTGCGGTCGCCGCGTCGCGCTCCGGTTATTGGGTCGGCGCCTCTTCTTTCGGCCCGGACGCGCACGGCGATCTCGCCTTGCTCAAGTACGACAACACCGATGCGCTCGTTTTCGCGAAACCGTACGGTGCAGCGCAAGGATTCAACGATGCGTACTTTTATCGCATCGTTCCTCTGCACGACGGCGGCGCTATCGTCATTGGCCAGTCGAGCACCGGTTTCGATGCGGTCGCAAACGGTTATTCGCTGCATCGCGTCGATGCGACAGGCGCACCGGTGTGGTCGTTGAGCGCTCTTAATTCAACGTATTTCACGAACGACAACTTTCAGACGCTCGGCACCGTGTTGCTGGGTGTCGATAACAGCGGCGCTGTCTGGTTTCCGGCGAACGGTCATATCTATCGCGTCAACGGAACCGGCGCGCTGACGGATTTCGGACAAGTCAGTTCGTCGTCCGACGAAACGTACGCGGCGGCCGTCGATCCGGTCAGCGGCAATCTTTATTTCGTGACCCCCGCCGATACAAATCTGCTGGCGCCCGCGCAAATCCTTCGCTACACGCCGGGCGGCACGAAGACCACGATTTGGACGGCGCCGGATGCGGCGACGCGTCCGCAATTCCTCACGGTCGGCACCGACGGGAATCTTTACGCCATCGGCGACAGCACCAGCACGCACATCGCACTCAGCCTCGGCACAGGCGGTAATGTGCGCTGGTCGACGACATTCGGATCATCGTTATATGGTTTTTCCATTACGCCCGGGCTCGCGACGCAAGCGGACGCATTCTCCGACGGCACCATCGTCGCGCTCGACACATCCAGCGCACTGTATCGGGTGAACACGAACGGCAAAATCGATTTGCTGCCCGACGACGACTACGAAAGTTTCTCGCTCATTGGCGACGCCACCGTCAGCGTGACTCTGCAACGCGACATCGTCCTTTCACGCCCCGCCGCGTCGGTGGTACGCGTGAGCGCGACGGGCCAAATCGTGTATGTGATCGACGCAGACTCCAGCCTCGCACCGACGGTGCTGTCCGACGGCTCGACGCTCTTTTACATCCCGACGCCGAACGGCATCGAGGTTAACCACACCGATCCGCGTGGCTACGAACTCGCCACGTCGCCCGATTTCGCCGTCTCGACCGCCGCGCCGGCACAAACACGCGTCGATCAAACTGGTCTCGACGGCGCGTGGTTCGCGAGCGCGGAATCCGGACAAGGTTTCACGATCGACTACATTTCCTCCGCGAACGTGCTGTTCATTCCGTGGTTCACGTACAGCGTCGATCCCGTCGGCGATACATCGGGACTCGCGTGGGTAACGTTCCAGGGTTCGCCGACGCCGGGTTCAAAGAGCGCGACGTTGCAGATCGCGCGCAGCAATCCGGGCGTGTTCAATTCCGGCGGCGTCGCCGGCATCGTGATCGGTTCGGCGGTGCTCACCGCGACCGATTGTTCGAACGCGCGCCTGCAATACCAGTTCGACGACGACGAATTCGATGGCATCGGCGGCTACATTCCGTTGCAGCGTTTATCGCCGTCGACCACGCCGTGTGTCGAAGCGAGCGGTCAGATCACGCCACCGCAAAACAACGACACATCGCTGCAAGGATTCGATGCGGATCAGAGCGGCTCATGGTTCGATCCGAGCACCGGCGGTCAAGGCATCGAACTGACGATCATTCCTGCCGGCAACGGTTCGTCAGGTCTCGTGTTCGGCGCATGGTTCACGTTCGACGCGCCGCCAGCGAACGATACGTTGCATCAGCACTGGTTCACGCTGCAAGGCGACCTGTCGACGGCGCTCAACGGCACGGTGACGTTGCCGATCATCCAAAGCGCGGGTGGCAGTCTGGACAGTTTGCCGTCGACGTTCTACGCGCAAGTTGGCACGGTCACGTTGTCGATGCTGTCGTGCACGTCGGCGACGATGACATACGGTTTCAACAACTCGACGGCCGCAAAAAACTTCGCGAACCTGAGCGGCTCGATCAATCTGACAAAAATCGGTGGTTGCATCGCGCCGTAGGTCAGCTTCGGCGGCGCATGTCGATCTTTTCGTGACCGCGCCGGTGTTCGTATGGACAAGCTTCCAATCGGAACGATCGGACTTCTGTAACAGTCAGGTTTTTTCGCCGCCCACGCGTGACCCGAATGCCAAAAGACACCGCGGCTCCGCGCGACGCCACGTACTCCTTGGACGACATTGCCGCCTTCGAGGCGCCGTAGCCGCGATTCCGTAACGACCCATCCTTTCATCGCGACGAAGAGATGGATTATAATACGCGTCCCTCTCCCGCCGAGGGGCGCTGCATTTTCGCGACGCGAAATCAGGCTCGGCGGGCTTTCGGGTTCCATCAACCGAAACCGCGCCCGCTCATTCTGGAGCCATGCAATGAACGCTGTCGCAAAATCTTCCGCCAAAGAATCTGGCACGCGTGACGACTTCAAAGTCGCCGATCTGTCGCTCGCCGACTGGGGCCGCAAGGAAATCGAGATCGCCGAGCACGAGATGCCGGGATTGATGTCGATCCGCAAAAAATACGCCACCGAAAAGCCGCTCAACGGCGTGCGCGTAACCGGGTCGCTGCACATGACGATCCAGACCGCGGTGCTGATCGAAACACTGAACGATCTCGGTGCGTCGGTACGCTGGGCGTCGTGCAACATTTTCTCGACGCAGGATCACGCCGCCGCCGCCATCGCGAAAACCGGCACGCCGGTGTTCGCATGGAAAGGCGAGACGCTCGAAGAATATTGGGATTGCACGCTCGATGCGGTAACGCATGCTGGCAATGAAGGTCCCGAACTCGTCGTCGACGATGGCGGCGACGTAACGCTACTGATTCACAAAGGCTACGAACTCGAACAGGGCGACACGTGGATCGACTCGGCTTCCGCATCGCATGAAGAGCAGGTAATCAAGAATCTGCTCAAGCGCGTGGCGAAAGAGCGTCCGGGTTTCTGGACGAACGTCGTGAAGAAGTGGCGCGGCGTGTCGGAAGAAACAACGACGGGCGTGCATCGCCTGTATCAGATGATGGAAGCGGGCAAGCTGCTGGTGCCGGCGATCAACGTCAACGATTCCGTCACCAAATCGAAATTCGACAATCTGTACGGATGCCGCGAATCGCTGGCCGATGGCCTCAAGCGCGCGATGGACGTGATGCTCGCCGGCAAGGTCGCCTGCGTGTGCGGCTACGGCGACGTCGGCAAAGGTTCGGCGCACAGCCTGCGCGCGTACGGCGCGCGCGTGGTCGTCACCGAGATCGATCCGATCAACGCGCTGCAGGCGGCGATGGAAGGATTCGAGGTCAACACCGTCGAATCGACGCTCGGCCGCGCCGACATCTACGTCACCACGACCGGCAACAAGGACGTGATCACGATCGACCACATGACGAAGATGAAAGATCAGGCCATCGTCTGCAACATCGGCCACTTCGACAACGAAATCCAGGTCGACGCGCTCAAGGAACTCGCGGGCGTCAAGCACCTCAACATAAAGCCACAAGTGGACAAGTATACTTTCGCGACGGGCAACGCGATTTTCCTGCTGGCCGAGGGCCGTCTGGTCAATCTTGGTTGCGCGACGGGCCATCCGAGTTTCGTGATGTCGAATTCGTTCTCCAATCAAACGCTCGCGCAGATCGATCTGTGGAAGAACAAAGACACCTACGAGAAAACGGTTTACCGCTTGCCGAAGAAACTCGACGAGGAAGTCGCGCGCCTTCATCTGGAAAAGATCGGCGTGAAGCTGACCAAGCTGACCAACGATCAGGCCGCGTACCTCGGCGTGCCACTGGATGGTCCGTACAAGCCGGAACACTATCGTTACTGATATCGCAGCGATACCTGCGACAGCCGGACGGCGGATGCCTTTTGCGCATCCGCCGTTCTTCCTGACAACCCAGCGCGCGCGATGACCAGCATGATTCCCGTCAGCTTCGAATTCTTCCCGCCCAAGACCGACGAACAGCGCGCCATGCTCGAAGCGTCGGTGCCGAAACTCAAGGCGCTGAAACCCGATTACGTCAGCGTGACATTCGGTGCGGGCGGATCGACGCTGAGCTATACGCCGGAAACGGTGCAGCGCCTGCGCGAACATCACAAGCTCGACGCCGCGCCGCATTTGTCGTGCGTCGGCGGTACGCGCGATGAAATCCACGCCTTGTTGTCCCAATACCAAAACATGGGTTGCAAGCGCATCGTCGCATTGCGCGGCGATTTGCCGTCAGGCATGGCCACCTATGGCGACTTTCGCTACGCGAGCGAACTGGTCGAATTCATTCGGCAGGAATTCGGCGAATTTTTCCACATCGAAGTGGCGTGCTATCCCGAAATGCATCCGCAGTCCAACGACGCGCATGCCGACGTCAAGAATTTCGCCGCGAAAGTGCAAGCGGGTGCGGACGGCGCGATCACGCAATACTTTTTCAATCCCGATGCGTATTTTCATTTCGTCGACGAAGCGCGTTCGCACGGAATCCGGGTTCCGATCGTTCCCGGCATCATGCCGATTTCGCAGTATTCGCAGTTGCGTCGTTTCTCCGATATGTGCGGCGCGGAAATTCCGCGCTGGATCGCGAAACGCCTCGAAGCCTATCGCGACGATGCCGAATCGATTCGTGAATTCGGTGCGGACGTCGTCGCCGGATTGTGCCGCCGGCTGATCGACGGCGGCGCGCCGGGTATACATTTCTACACGCTAAACCGCGCGCGCGCGACGCTCGCGGTTTACGAACGGCTGACGGGCTGATCGTCGTGGCGACGTCGAAATCCGCCTCGCCGATTCGACTTCGCCTGATCTTCGACCGCCGTCGTGCGCTCGGTCCGGGAAAGGCGGATTTGCTGCAGGGCATCGACGAACTCGGTTCGATCGCCGCCGCCGGGCGCGCGTTGAGCATGAGCTACAAACGCGCGTGGCAACTCGTCGACGATCTCAACAAGAGTTTCATCGCGCCGCTCGTGCGCGCCAGCAAAGGCGGCGGCCACGGCGGCGGAGCGGAACTTACCGCCCAGGGCAAGCGCGTACTCGCGCTGTATCGCGACATCGAACGCAAGACGCATCGCAGCGCCGCCGCTGAAATCAAACGTCTGCAACGGCTCGCCGGATCTTGAATAGCCACACTTTCGACGACGCGATATAGTCGCTTCACCACATCGACTACTCGGCACATCGAAAGGAGCTCGACATGCGCAGGATGAATCGCTGGTCGTTTGCCGCGTTGATCGTCGCGACGATTCCGTTCGATAACGCGCTCGCAGCCGACATCGTCGTTTCCGCCGCCGCCAGCTTGTCCAATTCTTTCGGCGAACTGGGCAAACTGTACGAAGCGAAACATCCCGGCGACAAGATCGTCGCAAACTTCGCCGCATCCGACGTATTGCTCAAGCAGATCCAGCAAGGCGCACCCGCCGACGTTTTCGCCAGCGCCGATGAGCAGACGATGGATCGCGCCGCGCGGTCGAACGATGTCGACAAAACCACACGCAAGGACTTCGCCGCCAACACGCTGGTCCTAATCGTCGGCTCCGGCGCGAAATCACCGGTCAAGCTCGAAGACATCGCCGGCAGCGGGTACGCGCACATCGCCATCGGCAATCCCGATTCCGTCCCGGCTGGCCGCTACGCGAAGGAAGCGCTCACCTCGGCCAATCTGTGGGACAAGATTCAGCCGCAGGTCGTGCCTGCGCAAAATGTGCGACAGGCGCTCGATTACGTCGCGCGCGGGGAAGCGCAAGCGGGATTCGTCTATGCGACGGATGCCGAGGCACAAAAGGAAAAAGTACACATTGCGATGACGGTGCCGACGTCCGCACCGGTGCGTTATCCGATCGCGGTGACGGCGAAGTCTCAACACGCGTATGCGGCGCGCACCTTCATAGAATTCGTGATATCCGCTGAAGGTCAGGCCGTGCTGAAGAAATACGGATTCAGCGCGCCATAGAATGTTGCCCGATGCGATCGTTCCGCTGCTGCTTACGCTGAAAGTCGCGTCGCTGGCGACGATCTTCGCGTCGCTCGTCGGCGTCGCATTCGGAAAATTGCTCGGGCGAAAACGCACGTTCACGCGCGATGTCGCCGAATCGCTGCTCACCCTGCCGCTCGTGCTGCCGCCGACCGTGCTCGGCTACTATTTACTTGTCGTGCTCGGCCACAACGGTTTCATCGGCGCGTGGATGATGCGCTGGTTCGGCGTGAGTTTGATTTTCACCTGGCAAGGCGCGGTCGTCGCCGCTGCCATTGCCGCGTTTCCGCTGATCCTGCGTGCGGCGCGCGCTTCGTTTTCGGACGTCGACGCGCAACTCGAAAACGCCGCGCGCTCACTCGGCGCATCCGAAAGCGAAGTGTTTTTTCGCATCACGTTGCCGCTCGCGTGGCGCGGTATTCTCGCCGGCGCGTTGCTCGCGTTCGCGCGCGCGATGGGCGAATTCGGCGCGACATTGATGGTCGCCGGGAGTTTGCCGGGCCGCACGCAAACGCTTTCGCTTGCGATCTACGACGCCGTCATGGCCGGCGACGATTCGCGCGCAACATCGATGGTGATCGTGTCGCTGGTCACCGCGGTTGTTTTGCTGATCGTGGCCGCGCAATTGTTGCAACGGCGGAAACACACGTGACGCGGATCGCCGTCGATATCGACAAGAAGCTGCGCGACGCAAACCGCGAATTCCATTTGCGCATGCAATTCGAAAGCGATGCCGATGTAACGGTTTTGTATGGCGAATCCGGCGCGGGCAAATCGTTGACGATGCAAGCCGTCGCCGGGCTGATGCGTCCGGACAAAGGCCGCATCGTCATATCGGATCGCGTGTTGTTCGATGACACGCATCGAATCGATGTGCGCGCGCGACATCGTTACGTCGGTCTGGTATTCCAGGACTACGCGTTGTTTCCTCATCTGACCGTGCGTCAGAACGTCGCCTTCGCACAAACCCGTGGCTGGCTGAATCGCCGCGCCATCGACGCCGAAGCGGCCGCGGTGATCTCCAGCATGCGGCTCGACGCGCTCACCGACGCCTATCCTTCCGACCTTTCCGGCGGCCAACGTCAACGCGTCGCCTTGGCGCGTGCGCTTGCGTCGCGACCGCAACTTTTGTTGCTCGACGAACCATTTTCCGCACTCGATTCCGACTTGCGCAACAGGTTGCGCGACGAGCTCATCGAAACGCACCGCCGCGCCGAGATTCCGATGATCGTGATCACGCATGACGCCGATGATGTCGCCGCATTCGGCGGCCATGTCGTGCACATGCGCGAGGGTCGGGTCGTCGACTGACCGCGCACTTTCAAATGAAACCCGATGTCGCTACGCTGCGCGTTCGCATCGCGCAGGAGTGCGGCAATGGCTGAGCAGACGTATCCGGATTTCATCTGGCACAACGGCGCGATCAAACCCTGGGCGGATGCGACCACGCACGTGATGGCGCATGCGCTGCATTACGGCTCATCGGTGTTCGAAGGAATCCGCAGCTATCCGACACCGAAAGGCCAGGCGATTTTCCGCCTCGGCGATCATCTCAAACGCCTGTTCAATTCGGCGAAGATCTACGACATGTCGATACCGTACTCGCTCGAAAAATTGAGTGCGGCGTGCCGCGATGTCATCAAGGCGAACAAACTCGATCGCGCGTATTTGCGACCGGTGGCTTTTCGCGGTCTTGGCGGTTTTGGTTTGTCCGCCGAAACGCCGACGGACGTCGCCGTCGCGGCGTGGAACATGGGCCCGTATCTCGGCGCCGGCGTTCTCGAAGCCGGCATCGACGCCTGCGTTTCGAGTTGGCAACGTTTTGCACCCAACACGATTCCCGCCGGGGCGAAAGCAGGCGGCAACTATCTTTCCGGACAATTGGTCGCACGCGAAGCGCGGCGACTCGGATTTGGCGAAGGCATCGCGCTCGCATCGACGGGATTGCTCAGCGAAGGCGCCGGCGAAAATCTTTTTCTTGTTTTCGAAGGAGCGCTGCACACGTCGCCCATTAGCGCGGCACTTCTCAACGGCATCACGCGGGATACGATCATTCGATTGGCGCGCGATGCGGGTATCGAAGTTTTCGAGCGCGATATTCCGCGCGAATATCTGTATCTGTGCGACGAGCTTTTCATGTGCGGGACGGCGGCGGAGATTACGCCGATTCGGTCGGTTGACGGGAAGCCGGTGGGCTCCGGAAAACCTGGGGAGATTACCGGCAAGATTCAGCGATTGTTTTTTGGGTTGTTTGAGGGGGCGACCGCTGCGCGGGATGGATGGTTGGATCTTGTTTGATTTATTTTTTAAGCGCGGCTCTGATTGAGAGGGGCTTGCGCCGTAAATGGTAAAGACTTTTGTTGTGGTGGGGCGCGTTTGTTTGTTTGTTTCGAGCCAAGGTTTCCGCCGCGAGCGGCGGGTGACTTTTTGTCACCGG
>CAZZYA010000058.1:0-16306 GCA_964658115.1 uncultured Rudaea sp.
GCGGCGAAGACGGCAATCGGTGCGACGACGAGCCACGGCTTCGCGCGCGTGCGAAGGGCGAAATCCCGAACTCCAATCGCTGTGTGAAGTGGCAGCAGCAGCCCAGCGACGAAAAGTGCTACGAAGACATTGCCGGAGTGAAAACTTAAATCAGGATGCAGCTTCTCCAAGCTGCTCGCCAGCGAAATGGAACCGTTCCATCGCCAAAAAATAGCGAAAGCGATCAGCGGCAATGCGTACGGCAGAGCTGTGAGCATGATGGGACGAAGACGGCGCGCCTGTGCCGGCAAATCGAATACGGCGAGCGCCATCAGAAACACTGCCCATATCGCTTCATGCTGGCGCACGCCGATGATCGCGCACAAAATCACCGCCGACAAAACGTGCCGTCCGCGCAACGTCGCCCACATCGCCCAAAGAAAAACCGCGAGCGCGGGCACGTCGGTGTAAAGCAAAAAGAAAAGCGGTGTGAGAATCGGCAGCAGCATGAATTGCACTGTCGCGATCGTCTCGGTTCCCGGCCAGATCTGGCGACGCACTGCGTGGAAACCGCCGATGGCGATCAGTCCGCATAACGCATGAAGTAATCGCGCTGCGTCGAGCGTGTGAGCGTGGACAACGCGCATTGCCGCGGCAATTACGAGGTTATAACCGGGAACGGTAGTAAGTTCAGGAATCGCGCGCCAGTCGTGACGAAGAAACTGCGTGATCTGGCTGAAGTGATAATTCTCGTCCGCGAGTGGACGCGTCCCGATCAGCGCGTGGATGCCGGCGACGTATAGGACACCGCATGCGATCCCGAGGATCCACTTCCAGAACGATGGATGCGAAAACGAAAAACCCCGGTCAAGCCGGGGTTCGTCGTTCTTGTGAATCGGCGAATTCAATCGCGCTGGCTTAATCGGCCGCCGCTTCTGTCTCTGCGCGCGGTCGGTCGACCAGTTCGACGTACGCCATCGGCGCCGCATCGCCGTCTCGCGAACCGCATTTCAAGATGCGCAGATAACCGCCTTTGCGCTCGCGATAACGAGGTCCGAGTTCGATGAACAGCTTGCCGACCGCCACTTTGTCGCGCAGACGCGCGAAGGCGAGACGACGATTGGCGACGCCGTCGGTCTTGGCAAGCGTGATCAATGGCTCGGCGACGCGGCGAAGTTCTTTCGCCTTCGGCAGCGTGGTGCGAATAAGCTCGTGCTTGAACAGCGACGAAGCCATGTTGCGGAACATCGCGGTGCGATGACTGCTCGTGCGGCTTAACGCTCGGCCGGATTTTTGATGACGCATAAGTAATTCCTTTGTATAACTTTATAATTGTATCCCCAGGCGGACTATTCCGCGCGGGGTGAACTCTCGGTTCTAAGGATTCGGAGAATCCGTTGCCTCACTTGCTCAAAAGCGGCCAGTATGGCCGCTCCCCGATTCTTGCTCGCGATCAATTCGATCGCAAACTCAGTGCATTTGCATACCGTGCTGAAGACCCGGCGGCGGCCAGTTTTCCAGCTTCATGCCTAGCGACAGGCCACGCGCACCGAGAACATCTTTGATTTCGGTGAGCGACTTCTTGCCGAGATTCGGCGTCTTGAGCAGCTCCACTTCGGTGCGCTGCACGAGATCGCCGATGTAGTAGATGCTTTCGGCTTTCAGGCAATTGGCCGAGCGGACGGTCAGTTCCAGATCGTCGATCGGGCGCAACAGAACCGGATCCACGCTGCTCTTTTCCGACTTCGTGTCGCTGGTTTCGCGGCGGGTGAAATCGCCAAAAACGGTCAGCTGATCCTGCAGGATTTCAGCGGCCTTGCGGACGGCTTCTTCCGCGTCGATGGCGCCGTTGGTTTCGATGTCGAGAACGAGCTTGTCCAAGTCCGTGCGCTGTTCGACACGCGCATTGTCGACTTCGTACGCCACACGGCGAACTGGGCAGAACGACGCATCGAGCTGCAAGCGTCCGATGGGGCGCGATTCCTCGTCAGGACGACGACGCGAGGTGGCCGGCTGGTAGCCGACGCCGCGCGCGATCTTGATGCGCATGTTGAGCGCGATGTCTTTGGTGAGGTGGCAGATCACGTGGTCGGGATTGATGATCTCGACGTTATGATCGACCTTGATATCGCCCGCAGTAACGACGCCCTTGCCCTTCTTGGAAAGCGTGAGCGTGGTTTCGTCGAGGTTGTGCATGCGGATGGCGACATCCTTGAAGTTCAACAGCACTTCGATGACGTCTTCCTGCAGACCTTCGAGCGTGGTGTACTCGTGCAGGACGCCGTCGATTTCGATCTCGACGACGGCCGCGCCAGGAATCGACGAAAGCAGGACGCGCCGAAGTGCGTTGCCCAGCGTGTGGCCGAATCCGCGTTCTAGCGGTTCGACGACGACCTTCGCGCGGTTGGCGCCAATGCGGTCAACGTGCAGGCCGCGCGGGCGCAGGATGGTAGTAGGCGACTGTGCCATGAATGACACTCCGAATAAGGGAGAAGAAATTTTCCGAACTTGCGATGCCGTGACGAACGCCGCGGCGGTTAGGCCGATCAATATGGGGGTTGATCAGCCGGATGCAACGCGCTAGAGCAGCGCCGCATCCCAAGTCGGTACTACTATTACTTGCTGTACAACTCGACGATCAGGCTTTCGTTGATATCGCTCGGCAGATCGGAACGCTCCGGCAACGCTTTCAGCGTACCGGCGAACTGCTTGGCATCGACTTCCAGCCACGACGGCGCAAGATCCATCGTTTGCGACAGCGTCAGCGCTTCCTGGATGCGCAACTGATTGCGCGATTTCTCCACGATGGCGATCTGATCGCCCGGCTTCACTTGAAACGACGGCAGATTTACTTTCTTTCCGTTGACTTCGATAGCCTTGTGCGCGACCAGCTGACGAGCCTGCGCACGCGTGACCGCGAAGCCCATGCGGTACACGATGTTGTCCAAACGCCCTTCCAGCATGCGTAACAGGGTTTCACCCGTGTTGCCTTTCAGACGCGAGGCCTTTGAGTAGTAATTGACGAACTGACGCTCGAGCAACCCGTAGATGCGCTTCACTTTCTGTTTTTCACGCAACTGGACTGCGTAATCCGACAGACGCGCCTTTTTGCCGCCAGCGCCGTGCTGACCGGGCTTCTGTTCGAGCTTGCACTTCGAGTCGAGCGCGCGAGCGGGCGACTTGAGGCTGAGATCAGCGCCTTCGCGACGAGCGAGCTTGCAGGAGGGACCGCGATAACGTGCCATGACGATACTCTCCGTTAGACTCGACGACGCTTCGGCGGACGACAACCGTTGTGCGGGATGGGCGTGACGTCGACGATGTTGGTGACTTTGATACCGAGCGCATTCAACGAACGCACGGCGGACTCGCGGCCAGGACCCGGTCCTTTGATGCGGACTTCGACGGTCTTCACGCCGCTTTCCTGCGCGACGCGTCCGGCCTGTTCGGCGGCGACCTGCGCAGCGAACGGGGTGGACTTGCGCGAACCGCGGAAACCCGCTCCGCCCGACGTCGCCCACGACAGCGCATTGCCTTGACGATCGGTGATCGTCACGACGGTGTTGTTGAACGAAGCCTGCACGTGCACGATGCCGTCGGTGACGACGCGCTTGGCTTTCTTCTTGGTCTTGACGGCGACCGGTTTATTCATGAGTCAAAGGTTCCGGACAGTATTCGGTTAATTAATTCTTCTTGATGGCGCGACGCGGACCCTTGCGGGTGCGTGCGTTGGTGCGCGTGCGCTGGCCGCGCAGCGGCAGGCCGCGGCGGTGACGCAGACCACGATAGGTGCCGAGGTCGATCAAACGCTTGATGCTGATGCCGACTTCGCGGCGCAGATCGCCTTCGACCGTGTACTTGGCCACTTCGGAACGCAGCTTGTCGACTTCGCCTTCGCTCAGACTTTTGATCTGCGTAGCGGGATCGACACCGGCGGCTTCACATACCTTCTTCGAGCGAGCGCGCCCGATACCGAAGATGCTCTGCAGTCCGATGACCACGTGCTTTTGAACCGGCAGGTTAACGCCTGCAATGCGCGCCATTTAAATCGTCTCCAAAATCAAGGCCATGCACCTGGGTGCGAAGCTGTAAGCGCAGGGAACTGCGAATTATAGCTCGGTTTAACTCATTCTTGAAGCCCTGCCGGGTAAAAATCGGCGGGAATTCATCTTTTCGATGCCAAACAGATCAAACCGGTTCAGCGCCGGCCGCCATCGCGCCCCATTCCTTTGAGATTCGCTTTCTTGAGCAAGCTTTCGTACTGGTGGGAAACCAGATGCGCCTGCACTTGCGCGGTGAAATCCATGACGACCACGACGACGATCAACAACGACGTGCCGCCGAAGTAAAACGGGACGTGCCAACTCTGGTTCAGGAAGGTCGGCACCAAACAGACCGCGACCAAATACAGCGCACCGGCGCCAGTTAAACGGGTCAATACGGCGTCAATGTAATCTGCTGTCGCACGCCCCGGACGGATGCCCGGAATGAGCGCTCCGGACTTTTTCAGATTCTCGGCCGTCTCGTTCGAATTGAACACGAGCGCGGTGTAGAAAAATGCGAACACGATGATCAGCACGGCGTACAGAATCTCGTACAACGGTTCGCCGGGCGACAGTGCGGCAGTAACCTGTTGCAACCAGCGGATGTCAGAACCTTTCGAAAACCACTGCGACGCTGTGGCAGGAAACAGAATCAGCGAAGAAGCAAAAATTGCCGGAATCACGCCCGACATGTTGAGCTTGAGCGGCAGGTGCGAGGTCTGGTTGTTGTAGGCACGCGAGCCGCCCTGACGTCGAGCGTAATTGACCGTGATACGCCGCTGACCGCGCTCGACGAAAACAACGAATGCAGTGACGCCGATGACGAACAATAGAATGGTCAGCACTTTCAGCGGACTGAGTTCGCCTTCCTGCGACATCTGCAGTGTGCGCACGATGGCGCTCGGCAGGCCCGCAACGATACCGGCGAAGATCAACAGCGAAATACCATTGCCGATGCCGCGCTCGGTAATCTGCTCGCCGATCCACATCAGGAACATGGTTCCGGCCGTGAGTCCGATCATGGCGGTGAATACAAATCCGGGGCCAGGCGCGAACACCACACCGGGCTGTTGTTCCAACATCGTCGCGATGCCGAATGACTGGAATGCCGCAAGACCCACAGTGCCGAAACGTGTCCATTGCGACAGCTTGCGCCGACCCGATTCGCCTTCCTTACGTAGTGCCTGCCACGCCGGGATTACCGAGGCGAACATCTGCACGATAATCGATGCGGAGATGTACGGGACGACGCCGAGCGCGAACAACGAGAAGCGCTTGAGCGAGCCGCCGGAGAACATGTTGAACATGTCGACGATGCCGCCCTGGCCTTCGATGAGCTTGCTCATCGCGTCCGAATTCACGCCGGGGACCGGAATGAACGAACCCAGGCGATAGACGATCAACGCGCCGATCACGAACAGGATGCGCTGCTTGAGCTCGGTCAATTTACCGAGATTCCCGAGCATGCTGGCTTGCGATGCCGACACAAATTACTCCGATTACTCGACGCTGCCGCCGGCCGCTTCGATCGCGGCCTTGGCGCCGGCAGTCACCGCCACGCCCTTGAGCTTGACGGCGCGCTTGATCTCGCCTTTCTTCACGATTTTCACGCGCTTGGCACGCGTGGCAACGAGGCCGGCGGCTTTCAGCGCATCGAAGTCAATGGTGTCGCCCTTGAGCGAATCAAGCTGGTAGAGCAGTACTTCAGAGATGTCGCGCTGCAGTTTCGAGCGGAAACCGACCTTCGGCAGACGGCGCTGCATCGGCATCTGGCCGCCTTCGAATCCCGGCTTGACCTTGCCTTTACCAGTGCGCGCGAACTGACCTTTGTGGCCGCGGCCGGCAGTCTTGCCGAGGCCCGAACCAATACCACGGCCGACGCGGACGCGGACTTTGCGCGAACCCTTGGCTGGTTTCAGTGTGTTGAGACGCATATCAAAACTCCGTTGGTTCGGCAGCGCATTCGCGCCACCGAATTAATCTTCGATGCGGACCAGGTAGTTGATCTTGTTGACCAGGCCACGAACCTGCGGGCTGTCTTTCAGCTCGCGCACGTCGTTGAGCTTGTTCAAGCCGAGCGCCTTCACGCTCAGGCGATGCTTCCACTGGCAGCTGTTCATGCTCTTGTAGAGGCGCACGCGGATCGTGCCCGCTGCCTCTTTGGTTTGCTTAGCCTTGGCCATAACCGCCCACCTCGTTCACTTTCTTGCCACGCTTGGCGGCGATGCGCTCCGGCGTCGCCATAGTCTGCAGACCTTTGATCGTGGCGCGCACCAAGTTGATCGGGTTGCGCGAACCGACGGCCTTGGCCAGCACGTTCTTGACGCCCACCACTTCGAGCACCGCACGCATCGCACCGCCGGCGATGACGCCCGTACCCTCGGAAGCCGGCTGCATGTAAACACGCGCCGCGCCGTGGTTGGCTTTCACGGCATGCCACAGCGTGCCGTTGTTGAGTTTGACGCTGGTCATGCCGCGACGCGCGCGTTCCATCGCCTTCGAGATCGCGACCGGCACTTCGCGCGCCTTGCCGTATCCGAAACCGACTTTGCCATCCCCGTCGCCCACCACCGTCAGAGCGGTGAAGCTCATCTGGCGGCCGCCCTTCACGGTCTTCGCTACGCGATTGACCGCGATGAGCTTCTCGAGCATGCCATCGCTGTTTTCACGATCATTTGTCGACATTTTCGTTCCTGTTTGCCGCTCCGGAGGAGACGGACGTATTTACGGCTAAGCCGCTTGGAGTTGTAGTTACTTCAGTGCAACGTTGCTTAAAACTTCAGACCACCTTCGCGCGCGGCATCGGCCAGCGCAGCGATACGGCCGTGATAACGGAAACCCGAACGATCGAACGCGACGGCTTCGACGCCGGCGGCCTTCGCCTTCTCAGCGATCGCCTTGCCGACAGCGGCCGCAGCGGCCTTGTTCTTCGTGCCCTTCAGATCTTTCGCAAGATCCTTTTGCACTGTCGACGCTGAAGCGAGCACCTTGTCGCCCTCGGCGGAAATCACTTGCGCGTAAATGTGCTGACCACTGCGATGCACGGTCAAACGCGGCACGCCGAGTTTGCGGATGTGCGAGCGCGTGGTCTTGGCGCGGCGAAGTCTGGCAATGTTCTTGAGCATATCTGTATCTCCGAAGCGGATTGGCAATCTTGGTGAGTAGTGCGGCTATAAATAGCCGCCTCTCCGACAAGGGACTGACCTTATGCCTTCTTAGCTTCTTTCAGGTTGATTTTTTCACCGGAATAACGCACACCTTTGCCTTTGTACGGCTCGGGCGGACGGAACGCGCGAATCTTGGCGGCTGTTTCACCGACGCTCTGTTTGTCTGCACCGGCGATGAGGATTTCGGTCTGCGTCGGCACCGTGATCGTGACACCTTCCGGCGCCTTGAACACGAGAGGATGCGAGAAGCCGAGCGTAAGGTTCAGGTCTTTGCCCTGCAGCGCGGCGCGGTAGCCGACGCCGACGAGTTCCAGCTTGCGCTGATAGCCTTCGCTGACTCCGGTCACCATATTCGCGACGAGCGAACGCATCGTGCCGGCCATCTTCATCTCGCCCGTCGCGGAACCGAAATTCACTTCGGATCCTTTGACATCGACCTCCACGCCCTCAGGACGTGCGAGCTTGAGCGTGCCCTTCGGGCCTTTGACGCTGATCGCGTCTTTAGACACGTTGCACTCGACCCCTTTGGGGAGCGCAACTGGTTTTTTGGCGACTCGTGACATGATTCTCTCCGAATTACTGTTAGACGATCGTGCCAAGCACTTCGCCGCCGACGCCTTTGGCTCGCGCCTGCACGTCGGTCATCAGACCCGAAGGCGTGGAGATGATCGAGACGCCGAGTCCCGACATGACTTTCGGCAGATCGTCCTTGCCGCGATACACGCGCAGGCCGGAACGGCTCACGCGGTCGAGGCGTTCGATGGCCGGGCGGCCTTCGAAATACTTGAGTGCGATTTCCAGCTCCGACTTGTTGTTCTCGAGCTTGGCGACCTGGAAGTCCCGCACGTAACCTTCGTCTTTCAGCAACTTGACGATGGCGAGTTTCAGTTTGGATGCCGGCATGCGCACCGTCGGCTTCGCGGATGCTTGCGCATTGCGAATGCGGGTGAACATATCGGCGATGGGATCAGTCATGCTCATGGTTCAATTCCTGTGATTAGCATCGATATCCGAAATGGATTTCGTGTGTTGCGCCGTCCGCGACATTCATCGCGGACGGATAGAACGTTTTACCAGCTCGCCTTGCGCAGACCGGGCACGTCGCCGCGCATGGTTGCTTCGCGCAGCTTGTGACGGCCGAGGGCGAACTTGCGATAGACGCCACGGGAACGACCCGTCAGCTCGCAGCGGTTGCGCTGGCGCGAGGGGCTCGCATCACGCGGCAGCTTCTGCAGCTTGGTCTGTGCGGCCATCTTGTCCTCATACGAAGACTTCGGGCTGAGCACCGTCGCCTTGAGTTCCGCGCGCTTGGTCGCGTACTTCTTGACGATCTTCGCGCGCTTTCTCTCGCGCATGATCATGTTGGTCTTGGCCATTCTAGATCTCTCTGAAAATTAGTTGCGGCTGATCTTAGTTACGAAACGGAAAGCTGAAGGCCTCGAGCAATGCCTTGGCTTCCTCGTCGGTGCGCGCCGTCGTGGTGATGGCGATATCCATACCGCGGATGGCGTCGACCTGGTCGAAATCGATTTCCGGAAAGATGATCTGTTCCTTGATGCCCATGTTGTAGTTGCCCCGGCCATCGAACGAGCGGCCGGAGATACCACGGAAGTCGCGCACGCGCGGCAGCGAGATGTTGACCAGGCGATCGATGAACTCGTACATCTTGGCGCGGCGCAGGGTGACCTTGCAGCCGATCGGCCAGTTGTCGCGGATCTTGAACGTCGCAATCGACTTCTTCGACAGCGTCGACACCGATTTCTGGCCGGCAATCTTGGTCATGTCGGCATTGGCGTTCTCGAGCACTTTCTTGTTCGAGGCCGCTTCGCCAACGCCCATGTTGAGCGTGACCTTGGTGATCTTCGGCACCTGCATCACGTTGTCGTAGCTGAAGCGCTTCATGAGCTTCGGCACGACTTTGTCTTTGTAAAATTTTTCAAGGCGAACCATGGCGAACTCCTCAGGCGTCGACAACTTCGCCGCCGGCGCGGTACGTGCGTACCTTGCGTCCGTCGTCGAGGGTCTTGAAACCAACGCGCTCGCCCTTGTTCGTCTGCGAGTTGAAGAGCATCACGTTGGAGATGTGGATGGAAGCCTCGCGCTCGACAATGCCGCCCGGCTGGTTGATCTGCGGGTTGGGCTTCGTGTGGCGCTTCATCAGGTTGATGTTCTGCACGAAAACGCGGTCTGCCGCGACGCGCATCACTTCGCCCTTCTGGCCTTTGTATTTGCCGGTGATCACGATGACTTGATCACCTTTGCGTATACGGTTCATGGCGTGAATCCTAAAAAGTATATTTGTTGCAATTTACAAAATTAAAGCACTTCGGGAGCGAGCGACACGATTTTCATGAACCGCTCGCTGCGCAGTTCGCGCGTGACAGGTCCGAAAATGCGCGTGCCGATCGGCTCGAGCTTATTGTTGAGCAGAACGGCCGCGTTGCCGTCGAAACGGATCAGCGAACCGTCGGCGCGGCGCACGCCCTTCTTGGTGCGGACGACGACGGCGTCATAAACCTCGCCCTTCTTGACCTTGCCGCGCGGAATCGCCTCGCGGATCGAAACCTTGATGACGTCGCCGATGCCCGCGTAACGGCGCTTGGAGCCGCCGAGCACCTTGATGCACATCAATTCTTTCGCACCGCTGTTATCTGCCGCGGCCAACGTGGTTTGCATCTGGATCATGAGCGTTCTCCTAACCTTCCACGTTTACTGCGCGGCGCGTGTGACGATCTCGACCACACGCCAGTTCTTGGTCTTGGACAGCGGACGACACTCGGCAATGCGAACCATGTCGCCTTCCTTGCACTCGCCCTTTTCATCATGCGCATGGACTTTCGTCGACCGGCGCACGATCTTGCCGTACAGCGGATGTTGCACCTGGCGCTCGAGCAGCACGGTGACCGTCTTCTGCATCTTGTTGCTCACGACTCGACCTTCGATCGTGCGCTGCGTCTTTTGAGTTTGTTCGGTCATGGCGATGCCTTATTTCTTCTTCGCAGATTTTTTTGCGGCGGCTTTCTTCACCGGAGCCGCCTTGGCGGCTGGCGTCGGCGTCTCGTGCTGCGTGAGCAGCGTCTTGATCTGCGCGATCTCACGGCGCACGCGCTTGAAGTGATGCGTGTGCGTCTGGTTGCCCGCACCGCGTTGCATGCGCAGGTTGAATTGTTCGCGGCGCAGCTCGACGATCTGTTCGTTCAAGTCGGCGGCGGATTGTTTACGGAGTTCTTTGAGTTCCATCACAGCACCGTGCGGTTGACGAACGAGGTCTGCACCGAAAGCTTGGCGGCGGCCAGACGAAATGCTTCGCGCGCTTCGACTTCGGTCACGCCTTCGATTTCATAAAGCATGCGGCCGGGCTGCACGACGGCGACCCAGTACTCGACGTTGCCCTTGCCGTTACCCATGCGGACTTCGATGGGCTTCTTGCTGATCGGCTTGTCGGGGAACACGCGGATCCACAGCTTGCCGCCGCGCTTGACGAAGCGCGTGACGCAGCGACGCGCAGCCTCAATTTGGCGCGCCGTGAGGTGGCCGTGCGTGGTCGCCTTCAGGCCGTATTCGCCGAAGCTGACTTTGTTGGCCACGTAGCTCAAGCCACGATTACGCGACTTCTGAACCTTGCGGAATTTGGTACGGCTGGGTTGCAACATGATTTCGGTTCCTTACTTCGCGCCGCGCGGTTCGCGCTCGCCGCGTTGATCACGGTCGCGGTTGTCACGATTGTCGCGACGCTCGCGGGACGGCGGAGCGACTTGGCTGTCGTCGCGCGTTTCCTGCGCAGCGGCGTGCAAATCGAACACTTCGCCTTTGTAGATCCACACTTTTACGCCGATGATTCCGTACTGCGTTTTCGCCTGGGCAAAGCCGTAGTCGATGTCGGCGCGCAGCGTGTGCAGCGGCACGCGACCTTCGCGGTACCACTCCGAACGCGCGATTTCCGCGCCGTTCAAGCGGCCACCGACGTTGACCTTGATTCCCAGCGCGCCCAGGCGCATCGCGTTGCCCACGGCGCGCTTCATGGCGCGGCGGAACATGATGCGGCGCTCGAGTTGCTGCGCGATCGATTCGGCGACGAGCTGCGCATCGATCTCGGGCTTGCGCACTTCGGAGACGTTGATGTGAGCGGGCACGCCCATCATCTTCGAGACGTCTTTGCGCAGCTTCTCGATGTCTTCGCCTTTCTTGCCGATCACCACACCCGGACGCGCCGTGTGAATGGTGATGCGCGCGCTCTTGGCCGGACGCTCGATCTGGATACGTGAAATACCGGCTTGCGCCAGCTTTTCACGCAGCATCTCGCGCACCTTCAGATCGGCGGTGAGGTACTGCGCGTATTCGCGCTTGTTGGCGAACCACTTGGAATTCCAGTCTTTGGAAATGCCAAGACGAATCCCGGTTGGATGAACTTTATGACCCATCGTCAGTATCCTTAGGAGCCAACAACCACAGTGATGTGGCTCGTACGCTTGATAATCTGCGAGCCGCGGCCTTTCGCACGCGCGTGCATGCGTTTCAGGCGCGGACCTTCGTCCACCATGACCGTGGCGACTTTGAGTTCGTCGACATCGGCGCCGAGATTGTTCTCGGCATTGGCCACCGCCGAGAGCAGCACCTTCTTCAGCAGCGCCGCAGCGCGCTTGTCGCTGAAGGCGAGCAGATTGGTGGCGCGTCCGACCGGCAGACCGCGAACCTGATCGGCGACCAGACGCGCTTTCTGCGGCGAGATGCGCACGCCGCGAAGAATGGCCTTCGCCTGCGGTGCCGTTGTTTTAGTGGCTTTGGCTTGCATGAGTGATTCCTCGGATTACTTCTTGGCTTCGGCGGCTTTCTTGTCGCCGGAGTGGCCCTTGAACGTGCGCGTGACCGCGAACTCGCCCAATTTGTGGCCGACCATGTTTTCGTTGACCAGCACCGGCACGTGGGCCTTGCCGTTATGCACAGCGATGGTCAGTCCGACCATTTCCGGCAGGATCATCGAGCGACGCGACCAGGTCTTGATCGGACGCTTGTTATTAGCGGCAACCGCGCCTTCCACCTTCTTGAGCAGGTGCAGGTCGACGAACGGGCCTTTCTTGAGTGAACGCGCCATGGTGTTGTCCTATCAACCTCTACGATCGCGCACGATGAACTGCGTGGTGCGCTTGTTCTTGCGGGTCTTGTAACCCTTGGACGGCTGGCCCCACGGGCTGACCGGATGCGGATTACCCTGGCCGGCTTTCGCCTCGCCACCGCCGTGCGGATGGTCGACCGGGTTCATCGCCGCGCCGCGAACGGTCGGGCGGATGCCGCGCCAGCGCTTCGCACCGGCTTTGCCGAGCTTGCGCAGGTTGTGTTCGGAGTTGCCGACTTCACCGATCGTCGCGCGGCAGTCCGCCGGCACGCGGCGCATTTCGCCGGAACGCAGACGCAGCGTGGCGTACGCACCTTCGCGCGCAACCAACTGCACCGAAGCCCCGGCACTGCGCGCCAGCTGCGCACCTTTCCCCGGCTTCATCTCGATGCAATGCACGGTCGAGCCGACCGGGATATTGCGCAGCGGCAACGAGTTGCCGGTCTTGATCGGCGCTTCGCGGCCCGCGATGAGCTGGTCGCCGACGCTGACGCCCTTCGGCGCGATGATGTAGCGACGCTCGCCATCGACATAGCACAGCAACGCGATATGCGCGGTGCGGTTCGGATCGTATTCAACACGCTCGACGCGGCAGGCAATGCCTTCCTTGTCGCGCTTGAAATCAATGATGCGATAGTTTTGCTTCGAACCGCCGCCTTTGTGACGCGTCGTGATGCGGCCGTAATGGTTGCGTCCACCGGTCTTGTTTTGCGACTCGGTGAGCGGACCGTACGGATCGCCCTTGTGCAGTCCCGGCGTGGACACGCGCACCATGGCGCGACGTCCGGCAGAGGTTGGCTTGAGTGTAATCAGTGCCATGTTGGTTCCTAATCTCAGGGCTCATTCAAAAGCCCATGATTCGCTCGTGTGTTTAGGGTTTGGCCGTGACGTCGATGGTCTGACCTTCCTGCAGGCGCACGTACGCTTTGCGCCAGCCCTGACGTCGACCCGCTCGTTGACGGAATGCTTTGACCTTGCCCTTCACATTCACCAGGTTCACCGCTTCGACCGTGACGTTGAACAACGCCTCGACCGCCGCCTTCACCAGACTCTTGTCCGCGTTCGGGGCCACTTCGAACACGTACTGATTGTGTTCCTGCACGCGCGCGCTCTTTTCGGAGATGTGCGGTGCACGCAGTACGTCGTACAGATGTGCGCTTACTTTGTCGGCGCTCATGCCAGCCACTCCTCGATCTTCTTGACCGATTCGACGGTCAGCACAACGTTATGCGCATCGACAAGGCTCACCGGATCGATCGCGGCGACATCCAGCACGGCGACGTGCGAAAGATTGCGCGCGGACAGATACAGGTTCTCGTCGACATTTTCGGTGACGATTAGCGTGCGGCCTTCGTAATCTTTCAACATCGCGGTCAGTCCCTTGGTGCTGGCCTTGTCCACGGAGAAAGCGTCGACGACTTTCAAACGGCCCTGACGGTTCAATTCCGACAAAATCGCCTGGATGGCACCGCGATACATTTTTTTGTTGACCTTCTGCGAGAAGTCGCGCGGCTTCGCGGCAAACGTGCGGCCGCCGCCGACGAAGATCGGAGCGCGGTAATCGCCGTGGCGCGCGCCGCCGCCCTTCTGTTTCTTGAATTTCTTCGTGGTGCCGCGGACTTCCGAACGCGTTTTCTGCGCCTTCGTGCCGGCACGACCCGCGTTGCGATAAGCAACGACGACCTGATGTACGAGACCTTCGGAATAGTCGCGGCCGAACACGGTGTCGGAGACCGACAGAGGTTTCTTACCGCCTACGATTTGCAGTTCCATGATTTACCCCTCAACCCTTCGACGCTGGGCGGATGATCACGTTGCCACCCGGCGCGCCGGGAACGGCGCCACGGATCGCGACAAGGTGACGCTCGGCATCGATCTTGACGACTTCGAGATTCATCGCCGACACGTTCGCCGCGCCCATGTGGCCGGACATCTTCTTACCGGGAAACACGCGGCCCGGCGTCTGGCGCTGACCGATAGAGCCCGGCGAGCGGTGCGACAGCGAGTTACCGTGCGTCGCGTCGCCCATGGTGAAGTTCCAGCGCTTGATCGTGCCCTGGAAACCTTTGCCCTTCGACACACCGGCCACATCGACCTTTTGGCCGGTCTTGAAGACTTCGTCCGCCTTCAGTTCGCCGCCCACGGCATAGTTGCCGAGTTCTTTCGCATCGACGCGGAATTCCCACAAACCACGGCCCGCTTCCACCTTCGCCTTTGCGTAGTGCCCAGCCTGCGGCTTGTTGACCAGAGCCGCGCGCTTGGTGCCGGCGGTGACCTGGATGGCCGTATAGCCGTCCGTTTCCACCGTCTTGACCTGCGTGATGCGGTTCGGTGTCGCTTCGATCAGCGTGACCGGAATCGATTCACCGGCTTCGGTGAAGATTCGCGTCATGCCGCATTTTTTTCCAACCAATCCGATACTCATCGTCTTAGCCTCAGTACAGCTTGATCTGCACGTCCACGCCGGCGGCGAGGTCGAGCTTCATCAGTGCGTCGACGGTCTTGTCGTTGGGATCGACAATGTCGAGCACGCGTTTGTGCGTGCGCGTTTCATACTGGTCGCGCGCGTCCTTGTCGGCGTGCGGCGACACCAGAATCGTGTAGCGCTCAATCTTGGTCGGCAGCGGGATCGGTCCGCGCACCTGCGCACCTGTACGCTTGGCCGTCTCGACGATTTCGCTGGCGGAACGATCGATCAGGCGATGATCGTAAGCTTTCAGGCGAATTCGGATCTTCTGGTCTGGCATTGCCGTTTCCTCAAAGAGCGTTCTTAAAAAGGCTCGCCGATTTCCGGCGAGCCGAGATTTTGACTATTACTTGACGATCTTGGCGACGACACCGGCGCCGACGGTTCTGCCGCCTTCGCGAATCGCGAAGCGCAGACCTTCTTCCATCGCGATCGGATGGATCAGGCTCACCACCATTTTGATGTTGTCGCCCGGCATCACCATCTCCACGCCCGCGGGAAGTTCGCACGCTCCCGTCACGTCGGTCGTGCGGAAGTAGAACTGCGGACGGTAACCCTTGAAGAACGGGGTGTGTCGTCCGCCCTCTTCCTTGGACAGCACATAGACTTCCGCTTCGAAGTCGGTGTGCGGGGTGATGCTGCCCGGCTTGCAAAGAACCTGGCCGCGCTCGACTTCGTCGCGCTTGGTGCCGCGCAGGAGGATACCGGTGTTGTCGCCGGCGCGTCCTTCGTCGAGCAGCTTGCGGAACATTTCCACGCCCGTGCACGTCGTCTTGACCGTCGGCTTGATGCCCACGATCTCGATTTCGTCACCGACCTTGACGATGCCGCGCTCGATACGACCCGTGACCACGGTGCCGCGTCCGGAGATCGAGAACACGTCTTCCACCGGCATCAGAAAGGGTTTATCCAGCACACGAACCGGTTCCGGGATGTAGGCGTCGAGCGCTTCGACCAGCTTGACGATGCTGGGCACGCCGATGTCGGACTGGTCGCCTTCCAGCGCTTTCAGTGCCGAACCCTTGATGATCGGGGTCTTGTCGCCCGGGAATTCGTACTTGCTGAGGAGATCGCGGACTTCCATCTCGACCAGTTCCAGCAATTCCGCGTCGTCGACCATGTCGGCCTTGTTCATGTACACCACCACGTACGGCACGCCGACCTGGCGGGCCAGAAGGATGTGCTCACGCGTCTGCGGCATCGGGCCGTCGGCGGCCGACACGACCAGGATCGCGCCGTCCATCTGCGCGGCACCGGTGATCATGTTCTTCACATAGTCGGCGTGGCCCGGGCAGTCGACGTGGGCGTAGTGACGGTTCGGGCTTTCGTATTCCACGTGCGCCGTGGAGATCGTGATGCCGCGCGCTTTTTCTTCCGGCGCTGCATCGATCTGATCGTACGCCTTGAACTCGCCGCCGAAACGTTCCGCACCGACCTTCGTCAGCGCCGCGGTCAGCGTCGTCTTGCCGTGATCCACGTGGCCAATGGTTCCCACGTTCACGTGCGGCTTGGTGCGTTCGAATTTACCCTTTGCCAT
>CAZZYA010000059.1:0-16265 GCA_964658115.1 uncultured Rudaea sp.
TTCGAGAACGAGAAGCTGCCGATCCATGACGTCACCCGCATGGATCTCGCGCTCAACGACGAACTGCGCAGCGCACAGCGCGCATTGCGCGAAACAGGCGTGGACGGAATGAAGCAGCGCGTGCGCGACATGCAGCGCTTCAGTGTCGACATGTACGTTCTCGACGCACAGAACACCGACGTGCTCGGCCGCACCGTTCCGCCGGAAGTGCTCGAAGCCGCCGCGAATCCGGTGCAGGACGGCGAAGGTTTCCATTACAACCGCCTGCGCGTGCGCAAGCTCAACAGCGCCGAAAACAAACCCTTGTTCACCGCAGTCGCGAGCTTCACCGGTTCGCCGTTCCTGCGCATGCTCTATCGACGGCCGAACACGTTCTGGATGCACGTCGCCGCCGCGATGGTGATCAGCGCGGTGTTCAGTCTTCTGCTCGCCGCGTACATCACCGCACCGCTGGCGCGCATCCGCAGCAGCGCGCGGCGCGTGGCTCGTGGCGATTTGTCCGCGCGCGTCGGCAAACTGCCGTTTGGACGCAGCGCCGAAATACTCGCGCTCGCCAGCGAATTCGATCAGATGGCCGCACGCTTGAAGGAACTCGTCGAAGGCCAGCAACGCCTGATCCGCGACGTCTCGCACGAGATGCGTTCGCCGCTGTCGCGCCTGCGCGTCGCCATCGAACTCGCGCGCGAACACGGCAACACCAGCTCGACCGAACAGCTCGACCGCATCGAACGCGAAGCGATGCGTCTGGAAGAAATGATCGGTCAATCGATCCAGCTTTCGCGCATGGAAACGACCGCGCAAACGCGGGCGGAAACCATCGCCATCGACGAGCTGGTCGCCGACATCGTCGCCGACGCCGCGTTCGAAGCGCAGGCGAAACCGTGTGCGCTGCACATCGCGCAGACCTTGCCGCTGCGCGTGCACGCCGAAGCCGATCTGCTTACGAGCGCGATCGAAAACGTGGTGCGCAACGCGGTGAACTACACCTCGGTCGGCAGCACGATCGACCTGCGGCTGGACCGCGTCGAAAACCAGGCACGCCTGCGCGTGCGCGACGCCGGACCCGGTGTGCCGCAAGCCGACGAAGTGAAAATTTTCGAACCGTATTTCCGCACCGACATCGCGCGCCAGCGCAAAAGTGGCGGCAGCGGACTCGGGTTAGCCATCGCCAAACGCGCGATCGAACGTCAGGGCGGACGCATCCGCGCCCAGAACGCCGACGGCGGCGGACTTGAAGTCGAGATCCGCGTGCCGTTGGCCTGACCGGCCCGCGACATCAATCGACGATGTGCGCCTGCACGTCGTCGATCCAGCCGGTACCGGCATCGAGCAGTGTGGCGCCGATGAGCAGCTGATCAACTTCCGGCGTGATCTTCACTTCGACCGCGACGCTCTTCCATGGCGATGTGCCTGTCAACGCGTCGCCGTAAATAACGCTGCGCTGACCCCGCGCTGACAGGAAAAGCTTCCAGCCCTTGTCGCCCACACCATCGCTTTTCATCTTTGCCGTCACGCGTATCGTTTTGCCCGCGTAGCCTTTGAGCGGCAGAGATTGCGTGATCGAACCATAAACCTGCGGCTGCGTGCGCGTCATCTTCAGGCTGGCCTTGCCCTGCGCCGGCTCGTTGGTATCGAGCGTCACTGTGAACGCCTTCACGCCCGCGTGCTGCGTGAATTGCCAGCCGGGAATGTTCTCACCATCAGCAGCCTGTTCGAATCCAGGATTTGCAACGGTAAGCGACGTTCCGCCCGACGTCGACGCGTCCGCACCACCGTGGCTGCACGCTGCGCATGCAAGCGCGACCAGACCGCACACTGCGAAGATTTTTTTCACGCGTTTTGCCCAGTCGCCAAAGCGCAATTATAACCGGCGTGGCGTGCCTGCGCCGCAACGATTGTCCTGTTGACGTCCACACCGTGTCCGCCAACGCGTCGCGTTCGCCTCTACTGTGCGACGTCGGTCCGCGTGCGAGCGGTATCCGCCACGTCTATTGTATACCTGTATACGTTTTAACTTTTTCCCAAAAACAAGAATTGGACTTCTCATGCAACTAGCGAGATTTTTGCGAGTAAAAAGCAACCGATTGCGAACTGCGATGCTGGCAACACTGTTTTTTCTTCCCGTTCCGGCCATGTGCGCCGCGCCGCAGGAAACGTTCTTGCCGCCACAGCGCATTCCGGTTTCCGGCAATGTCCTGAAAATGATCGTGGGCGACGTGAACGGCGACGGGTTCGACGACATCGTCGCGCTCACCACCGACGGCATCGACCTGTATCTCAACGAAGGAAAAGTACGCGCCACCAGCGAAGACGTGACGTTCATCAAAACGCACATCGCGTTGACCACGCACGTGAACAACGAAGCGGCCGAAGACAAGATCCGCTTCAGCGGCGGCGGTGATCTGCAAGCCGTCGACCTCGACGGCGACGGCGCACTCGACCTATTGGCGAGCAATGCGGCGACCGGCGAAATCTTTGTGCTTTGGAATCAAGGAAGCGACAGCGCCGTTCGAATTCGTGCCGGACACGGATTTGCCGACCGCGCCATCGATGACAATTCTCAGCCCGCTGGCCGAGCGCGCGTTCGGCGCCAGCGGCGGCGTTCTCGGCACGCCGATCTACGTAACTGCCGCGAATCTCGGCGACGGGTCCGGCCGAAAGTCGATCATCGCCTATCACGGCAGCCTGCAACCTGACTCGACGAGCACCGACGATCCGCCCTTCAATCAGCGCAACTACGAATCGCTCGGCATCATCTATCCGGCGAAGGGCACGAAGCGCGGCTTCGACGTTTCCGCACAACGCCTTGCTTGGCCGAATTGCGATCTCGCATTCGGCGGCGCTTCCACGGGTTGTGTCGGCTGGAACGACGGCATGCCGGCGAATACGTCTCTCTATAATTTTCGCGCAGCGGATGGTGCCCGTCTGAATTTCGACGACGCCGCGAGCGACATACTCACCATGGATGGCTGGAATCCGCCGACGACCTACGGCACCAAATCCTACATGCCTGCAGTGCTGCGACCGAATGCATCGTTGGGATTCCAAGTTATGGTCGGCGCAGGTGCGAACGGATCGGATTCGATCTGGCTCGACGGCGCGCAGCTGATGAACGAGTTCATTCCCGACAACGCGCTCAAGCTGATGCGTCGACGCAGCGCGATGCCGACTATCGAAGGCAACGAGCGCGCGAGCGGTGCGACGTTTGCGACGCTCAGCACCGGACAAACGGCGCTGATTACCGCCGGCGGTATGGATGTCTACTACGAACCGAGCAACGCGGGCAGCATCATCAAGCAAGCGGTGCCCGATTATCTGAATCGCACCGGACAGGTCGGTGGCTGGTTGAACTGGGCGAAACTCAACGCCGGCTCGGCGCTGCTGTCGATGTCGGATTACTGCCGTGCACCGGATCCATGTGTACGCACGAATTCCTGGTATCACGTTCCGCTCGACGGCAGCGCTGCCCCGACTGCGCAATGGGGCGGTACCTACAGCCTCGTCATGCTCGACTACGCCACCGAAATCAGCGCAGCTGGCGGAACGCGGTTCGCGCCGTTCTTCGACAACCTCGACGACGGCCGCTTTCAGGCGTTCTCGATCACCGGCGGAGGCGTTTTGCACAAGCCGTTTATCGCTTCGGGAAATTTCGCAGCACCGAGCGAGCATGCGATCGTCGTGCTCGATCATCAGGACGGTGCCGTCGACGATCCGAACTTCACGCATCTTAAGTTGTTCCGTCCAGATAGCGCGAAGACGTACGTGTCGCCGGTTCCGCATCTCGATGGCCTAACCGTCGGACGCTTCATTGCCGACGGACTGACCGATATCGGTAACACGCTTCCGAAGGGAGAAACCAGCGCCGTACTCGTCGGTTCCCAACTCGGCGTTGGCATCAACGACGGTCTGCGTTATGTCGTCGTTCGCGACATGACGACGCACGCGGTGAAAGGCGTATTTCCCGCCAATCCCGCCGAAAGCGTTGCCGGCATCAGCAAAGATGGTGTCGTCGTTCCGGGTTTGAGCACGCTCGACATCGGGCAATACACGTTGACGGCCTACAACGCGAACGCTTCGGCATCGATGGATTTGAAAATCGTCAACCCGTTTGGAATCACGACGACGGATTACGATTGGTCGGCGGGCGGTGAGTGCGGTTTGCTGCCCAACACTAAAGATGGTTCCCTGTGGCCGACCCACATCGCCGTTGCGGTTTCGAATTTTCCCGGCGCGGATCAATTGCAGTCTGTGCGATGGATCAAAACCGACGGAACGGTGATCGATCTGGCCGCCAGCGGCTACGCCACGTACGACGTGGAAAGCGCGTCGGTCATACTCACCATTCCGCAGGATGGAAAACTCATCGACGGCCGCTGGAAACCATTCATCAAAGCGGCTGGCATTTGGCAGGAAGTTCCACGTTCTTGGAATATCGCGCATGACACGGCGACGGTTGAGTTGTGTGCGAAGAAGGTGAACTTCGTGAACGAAGAAGCGTATTCACAAGTCAATAATAATGACTACTATCTTGACGCGGCTCAGTACAAAGGTTGGCCATATCTGGCGAACGGATCATTCCGTCTTTTTGGAAAAGGCTTTGTTGCGTCACGTATCCGCTCGGCCGCTCTCAAACAAGGCAATCAATACTTTTTCAGCAGTTCGCTGAATGTGGAAAGCGACAACCAGATCGACGTCAACTTCGGTGATTTGAGCGGTTCGCTCACGCCCGATGTAGATGTCGACTTGTTCTTTTACTCCGAAGTCGGCGATGGCGTTCTCGCCAACGGCGTTCCCGCATCCGGCGGACGTTCCCCGTGGCGCACTGTGCGAAAAGGCACGGGCATTCCGAAGCTCCCGCAAATTACCGACATTCTGAATTCGGGGAGCGGACCCGACGGAACATTTTTATCCGGCGATACGATAAAAGTGAGCGGCAAGAACTTGTCATATCCTGTTCCGTCGGCAATCAAACTTGTACTTAAAGGTGCGGACGAATCTCTTTACGTTCTCGAAAATCCGCGACTGCCCGATGACTGGGACAGCACTCACTACGATAACGACAACCTCGTACTTTATTTTGACGTTCCCGATGACCTGACCACTGCAAAGATTTCTGGCGGTTCATCACCCGGTACAGATGAATTAGGTGCAGGGTTAGTAGTCGCAGGTTCTGGAGCACTCGCGACAACGGCGGTTTCGGAAGGCGCGCTGTCTGCGCTTTTGTCGAATCCGGTAACCGCGATTGCGACGTTGGGTGCCACTGCAACGGGATTGAGCATTTATACCGGTGTGGAAAATTCGATCTGGCTCTACAAGAAAGTCACGATGGCATTGAGTAAGCCCGATACCGGGCCAACCGATATAACTAAACCTGGCCAGTCCGCTGATGACCAACAACAAGATCCAAAGCATCTCATATTTTTTACGTACGAACTCGGCAAGCCAACGGATAGCCGAAATCGTTTTATATACGCTTCGAAATTCGAGCTGCCTTACAACCAAGCGGGCAATATGGTGCAGCAAGCTAGGTCTCAGACTGCTTTCATCGAGGGACTTTCAACCTTGCAGGTTTCTGTGCTTGGCGAAGACTACTGGACTTACAGCAACGCCACTATCACGCGGATATTGGATCTGGGTGCCGTAGATTCCGCTCCGTTGAGCATGAACGTCTCCTATTTCATATGTCAAAGCGCAGGTTGGAATATGGCGCCACTGTCCGTCGTACACACAGAAACGCTCGGGAGCGGCGTTTTGAGCTGGAAATTGAATGCATATTTCGGATGGGATCCGCCGTGGGATCTCTCGGCCGATAACTTTTTTTGCGATCGACAAAGTTCTGAGATCAAAATCGACAACTTACTCACAGCTTATTAGAAAATTTCCACTGCCGGCGAAAGATCCGTCGGCAGTGGAAAATCCCCCGCGTTCCTGCGACATTGCACACATGGAACGCCTCACCGCCCGCGAACTGTTCGAAAAAGTCGGCACCCGACTCTCGCTGCGCTGGGTGGCCGGGCAACGCGGTGAATCGCGCGCGATCGTGCCGGCGGAGAAGCAGTCGCGGCGTCCGTCGCTGGCGGGCTATCTCAACATCATCTACCCGAACAAGATTCAGATCATCGGCACCGAGGAACTGGCGTACCTCGACGGCCTCGAATCGCGCGTGCGCTGGGAAATGATCGAGAAGATGATGGGTTTTCATCCCACCGCGCTCATCGTCACCAAGGATCAACCCGTTCCCGCCGATCTGCGCGATGCGGCGAACGAATCCGGCACGCCGATCTGGGTCAGCAGCCAGCGCGGCCATGAGTTGCTGACGTATCTGCAATATCACCTCGCACGCATGCTCGCGCGGCGCGTAACGCTGCACGGCGTGTTGATGGAGGTGTATTCGATCGGCGTGCTGATCACGGGCGAATCCGGCTCGGGCAAATCCGAACTCGCGCTCGAACTCATCACGCGCGGACATCGCCTCGTCGCCGACGACGCCCCGGAATTCACGCAGATCGCGCCGGATGTCATCGACGGATCGTGCCCCGAAATGCTGCAGGATTTGCTCGAGGTACGCGGTTTGGGCATCCTCAACGTGCGCGAGATGTTCGGTCATACGGCCGTAAAGCCGTCCAAATATCTTCGCCTGATCGTGCATCTGCAGATAACGCCGCGCTCGGTGCCGATCGAACACGGCGGACTCGAGCGCATTTACGGCGACAACAGTTATCGCGACGTGCTCGACACGAAAATTCCGCAAACCACGATTCCCGTCGCGCCGGGCCGCAACCTCGCCGTGCTGGTCGAAGCGGCGGTGCGCAATCATGTGCTGAAAACGAAGGGCATCGATCCGGCGCAAACGTTCCTCGATCGTCAGGCGCACCAGATGCGCAAGCAGCCCGCGTGGTGATGGCGACGGCGCCGGACAATCCGAAACCCACAGCGACGCGACTGATCGTCGTCAGCGGCATGTCGGGTTCCGGCAAGACTATCGCGCTGCGTACACTCGAAGATCTGGATTACTACTGCGTCGACAACCTGCCCGGCTCGCTGTTGCCGGCGTTCGTCGCCGAAGTCGCGCAGGCGGGATTGCATCCGCGCCTGGCTGTTGGTATCGACGTGCGCAATCGCACGAAGGACCTCACCATCCTGCCGCAAGTGCTCGCGGACGTCGCGAAGGACGGCATCGAATCGCGTCTGATTTTCCTCGATGCGCGCGACGACGTGCTGTTCAAGCGCTACTCCGATACGCGCCGCCGCCATCCGTTGACGGGCGAAGGCGTTTCGCTCGCCGACGCGATCGCGCGCGAACGCAAACTGCTCAAGCCGTTGTCGTCGATCGCCGACAGCGTGATCGACACCGGCGATTTCAACGTGCATCAATTGCGCCGTTTGATCGCCACCGAATTCGGCATGGCCGGCGGTCCGTTGTCGCTGCTGTTCGAATCGTTCGCATACAAACGTGGCGTCCCGGCGGATGCGGATTTCGTGTTCGACGCGCGCTGCCTGCCGAATCCGCACTGGGATGCGCAAATGCGTCCGCTCTCAGGCCGCGACCGCGCCGTGCGCGAATGGCTCGAAACCAAACCCGACGTCATGAAATACCTGAGCGACGTCGAACAATTCCTCGATGGCTGGCTGCCGCGCTTTGAAGCCGAAAACCGCTCATACGTCACGATTTGCATCGGCTGCACCGGCGGTCGTCATCGTTCCGTGTATCTCGCCGAACGGCTGGCGGAACATTTTCGCGAGCAGCGCGAACAGGTGTTGACGTTCCACCGGGAGCTGGAGTGATGGCATGACCGTCGGCGTCCTGCTGTTGACGCACGAAGCGATGGGCGCCGCGCTCGCGCAGACGGCGCGCCACATTCTCGGCCGTATCGCATTGCCGATGGACAGCTTCGCCGTTCCGCCCGGCAGCGATGTCGACGCCGCATTGCGCGACGCCGCCGCACGCGTGCGCGCGCTCGACCGCGGCGCCGGCGTGCTCGTGCTCACCGACGTCTACGGCGCCACGCCGAGCAACATCGGCGAAAAACTTCGCGGCGTGGGGCTCGAGGTGCGCCGCGTGTCGGGACTCAATCTACCGATGCTGCTGCGCGTGTTGAATTATCCGGAACAGAATCTGTCCGAACTTGTACAGACCGCGTTGAGCGGCGGACGCACGGGGATTCAAATCGACGATGCTTGAACGCGAAGTCACGATATCGAACAAACTCGGCCTGCATGCGCGCGCCTCGGCCAAGCTCGTGCAGTTGCTGCAGAACTATCCGTCGTGCAACGCGTGGCTGATTCATCGCGGCCGCGAAGTGAACGCGAAAAGCATCATGGGCGTGATGATGCTCGCCGCCGGCTTCGGCAGCACGATCACGGTGCGCACCGATGGCGAAAACGAAGCCGCCGCGCTCGATGGCATGATCGACCTGTTCAACCGCAAGTTCGACGAAGGCGCGTGAGCACGCGTTTCGTCATCGACGGCATTCCCGCCGCGCGCGGCATGACGTTGGGACGCGCGCGACTGGTCCAGCCCGGCCAGATCGAGATCGATATCCGCCCGCTCAGTGAGCGCGACATCGAACCCGAAGTTTTACGCCTGCGTGAAGCGCTCGCCCGTGCGCGCGAAGAACTCAACCAGCTTCGCGAAAAATTGCATGGCGCGCTCGCGCGCGAAGTCGGCGAATTCATCGACGCGCACAGCCTCATTCTCGACGATCCGGAACTCACGTCCGGTCTTTTCGATCTGATCCGACGCGGGCGATATCGCGCCAGCGCCGCGCTGAAAATGCAGCGCGACCGAATCGCCGCCGTGTTCGAAACCATCGACGATCCTTATTTGCGCAGTCGACGCGAAGATGTCGATCACGTCATCGGCCGCGTGCAGGCCGCGCTTGTGCGCGACACCACGCCCGCCGAGCGGCAGATCGCATCGCGCGTCGGCACCGTGCTCATCGGCGACGCATTCGCACCGACCGAACTCGCGCATCTGACCGAACACGGCGTGCTCGGCGTGGTCACCACCGGCGGCAGCGCGCTGTCGCACAGTGCGATTCTCGCGCGCAGCATGCGTCTTCCGATGATCATCGGCGTGCACGATGCGTTGCGCCGGATCACCGACGACGATCTGTTGCTGCTCGACGCGGGGGCGGGCCAGGTCATCGTGCATCCGACCGCGCAGGATCTCGCGCGCTACCGGCAGTTCCAGCGCGATCAGGCACGCGACGACGAACAGCTATCGCGGCTCAAACACGAACGCACGATGACGCGCGATGGCGTCGAAATCCATTTGTTCGCGAACGCCGAACTCATCGCCGACGTCGCGCAAGCGCGCAATTGCGGTGCGGCCGGCGTCGGCCTGTATCGCACGGAATTCCTTTTCATGCAGCGTCACGAATTGCCGTCCGAAGACGAGCAGTACGCCGCCTACCGCGATCTCGTACTCGCCATGGGCGGTGCACCGGTGACGATCCGCACGCTCGATCTTGGCGCCGACAAAGCCGACGGCACCGGACTCGCATTGCGCGCAGAACCCAATCCCGCGCTCGGCGTGCGCGGCGTGCGGCTGGCGATGCGGCGGCCGGCGATTTTCGCCACACAGATGCGCGCCATCCTGCGCGCGTCGAGCTTTGGCCACGTGCGCATTCTTGTGCCGATGGTGACCACGGGCGAGGAAATCGCCGTCGTGCGCGCACTGATGAAGGAGTGCGCGCGCGAACTGCGCGCCGCCGGGCACGAGATCGCCGACCACATCGAACTCGGCGCGATGATCGAAGTACCCGCCGCCGCCATCGCCTTGCCCGGCATGATCAAGCAACTGGATTTCATTTCGATCGGCACGAACGACCTGACGCAATACACCCTCGCCGTCGATCGCAACAACGATGCGCTGTCGACGCTGTACGATCCGCTGCATCCGGCTGTCCTCAAGCTGCTCTCGCAAATAATTGCCGTCAGCAAGAAAGCCGGCAAGGACGTCACGCTGTGCGGCGAGATGGCCAGCGAAACGCGCTACACCGCGCTGCTGCTCGCCTTGGGACTGACCGAATTCAGCATGCATCCGAGCGCTCTGCTCGAAGTCCGGCGGACCGTATCCGCGTGCGACCGCGGCGCATTGATGGCCATGTCGAAAAAGCTGCTGCGCGCGCAGAGTCGCGCGAACATCGAGCGCGTTGTCGAGAAAATGCAACCGGTCGCGGCCGCATCGTGAGCGGCTAGAATAGACGCAGCGGCGCGCGCCGTTTTTTTTCGCCTGGAGAATTCGCTTGAACGCCGATCTCGTCAATCCCGACGTCGTCCGCAACGCGGGCCGTTTTGCCGAACAGTTTCGCAATGCCGACCCGTTCCGTCACATCGTCATCGAGAATTTTTTCACCGACGACGCATGCGCGACACTGCTCAGCGATTTTCCGGCATTCGAGCGCGGCAACGCACGCAACGAAGCCGGCGAGATCGGCCATAAATCCACCGTCGAGCGCATTCGCGAACTCGGCCGCTCGTACGCGACACTCGACGACCTGATCCAGACGCCGCAATTCCTTGCGCTGATCGGCACCATCACTGGTATCCCCGACCTGCTCTACGACCCGTGGTATTTCGGTGGCGGCACGCACGAAAACCGCGAAGGTCAGGACCTCGACGCGCATGTCGACTTCAATCGACATCCGGTCGAGCGCTGGCATCGCCGGCTGAATCTCATCGTGTATCTCAACCACGAGTGGGACGATGCGTGGGGCGGTTCGCTCGAACTGCACTCGAATCCGCGCGCCGACGACGATCGCGTCACACTCGTCACACCGCTGTACAACCGCGCGGTGATTTTCGAGACGACCGAAACGAGCTGGCACGGCTTCAGCCGTATCGGATTGCCGGACGACAAAAAGAATCTGTCGCGCCGTTCGATCGCTTTATACTTTTATACAAAAGACCGGCCCAAGGAAGAACTCGCCGACACGCATTCGACGATCTACGTCGATCGTCCGCTGCCCGACAAGTTCAAGCCCGGGCACACGCTGAGCGAACACGACGTGCACGAACTGCGCATTCTGCTGGCGCGGCGCGATCAGCACAATCAGCGTTTGTATCGCGACATAACGCAACTCACCGGGCAAGTCGAACGCGCGGAAGCGGCGGTGACTTCAGGTAACGTGGGACAGGCCGCGCATTTCTTGCATCGCTTCCTGCGACGGTTCGGCCGCCGCGCGTGAACCTCGCTACATTGCGAACCTGGCTGCTGCCGGCCTGGTTCCTCGCCTGGGCGACGTACTTCGCTGCGACGACAGCGAATACGCTCGCGCAATTCGCGCTGCGCCAGCCGACGTTCGATCAGTACAAAGAGTACGCGCACTATTTGTCCCAGCCGTTCTGGACGTCCGTTTTCATGCTCGAAAACGGCCATCGCCCGGTTTTTCCTGCGCTGATCGCGAACATCGAGATCGCTAGGATGAGCGCGAACCAGTTTTTGCAACTCGGCATCGGCTGCCTGTGCCTCGGGCTCTCCGTTTTGATCATCGCATTGACGGCGTGGCGTCATGCGATGCCGCTCGCCGCGCGCGCCGCAGGGGTTATGACGTCCGTGCTCGGTTTACTCTGGCTGGCCAATGCACGCATGCTGGTGCAGGGAGTCGGGCAACTGCAGATTTATCTCGTCGTCGCATCGGTGCTCGCGGCGGCATCGGCGATGTGGGCTGCATATGTCGGCGGGTCGTGGCGCGCGGTCGCGATGGCAACGCTGGCGTGCGTGGTTGCCATGTTCACCTTCGGCGCCGGCGCAGCGGCGTTTCCCAGCATGATCGTGCTTGGATTGTCGCTGCGACTGCGTACGCGTTTGCTTGCGCTCCCGATTGGCGCGTGGGTGGTGTGCCTTTTCTTGTATCTCGCCGTGCTGCCGGGGCACGAAGGCGTGCAGCACAGCCTCGCATTGCGTCCGCTGGACTCAGCAGTCGCTGCTGCGCGATGGTTATCGTCACCGTGGGCGAACGCGTTTTTCGGACTGGCCGATCCGCCGCTTCAGGATTGGTTGCCGCACGCCCTCGGCGGAGCGATGACCGAAGCTGCGAACGCGATCGTCGAAACAACCCATCTGTCGTGGCCGGCAATTTCGACGATGTTTGGTGTGTTCGGCATCTTCGTTTTCGGCATTCGCTTGGTGTGGCGATACCTTCATCGCGCGGAACCCAGCCGATATGAAACGGTGGCGAACGCGTTGTGCATATTCGGTCTGCTCACCGCAACAGTGATCGGGCTTGGCCGACTCGAATACTTCGATGCATTTCCGAATCAGGCGTTTGCCGACCGCTACCTCGCGTGGCCATGCCTGTTCTGGACGGGACTCGTGCTGCTGCTGATCGACGACGCATATCGCAGCGGCAAACGTGCCGCGATCGGTGCCGTGCTTGCGTGCTGCTTCGTGCTGCCGTTGCTGCTTTTGCCGACACACCGCGCGTGGTCGGGCTGGACCGCAGCGGTGTCTCGCGCGACCGAGCGCTCGGCCGCCGCGGCGCGCAGCGATGTCTTCGACGCGGAAGTTTTTCCCGATGGCCCCGATGCGAGTCGCGACGACGTGCTGCAATCGCTAACCGCATTCAAAGCGCGTCGTCTTGCGATGTTCGCTGAGCCGGGATGGGAATTGATGGGCACGACGGTTGTCAAAGCGGGCTCGCAGCCCGATGTCGCCATCGACGCGCACATCGTTTCGACATTCGATGATCCGATAGCGAAACGTCCGGCCGCGCGTGTCGAAGGCATTGTTCGCGATGGCATGAATCGGATTCGCGATGAGCAACTCGCCGTGTTGGACGAGAGCGATCGCGTCGTCGGCATCGCGCAATTCAGTTTCGTCGACAGGGACGCTGGACTCATGCGCCTGCAATCTCGGCCGAAACGCGGATTCGACGCGTACATTCGCGACTATCGCGCCGATCATCACTATCGCATCGCCGCAATACACTCCGCGTCACATCAAGTGATCGCGGATGCTCCGGTCGCATCCACGCGCTAAGGTTTACGCTGGCGGAAAACAATCCAGTGATTGAGCGCGAAACCGGCACCGACGAATGCGATGCCGGCCGCGATCTGCGCAACGTATGCGTTGACGCCCAAGGCGAGCGCCGCCTGCAGCACGGCGAAGTTCACCGCGTAGGCGAGCAGGAACATGGGCAGAAAGCGCGCCGCGTCGGCGCCGAACGTGCCGGCCGAACGGAAAACCCAGTAGCGGCTTTGCACGAACGAGAGCACGCATCCGATGGCATAACCGATGACGTTGCTCGGTGTCGGACCAAGCCCGAAATGCATGCACGCGAAAATGACAGCGTAGCCGATGACGGTATTGACCACGCCCGACAGCGAATATTTCGCGAGCAGACCCGCGACGCTCATTTCCGGATGAATTCGGCGCAGTACTGCGCGCCGAGCGGCAGCCAGCCGAGCCACTGTTCCAGCGGACGCAACAGCTTCAGCGGTTTCGGGAAAAACAGCGTGTAGCGGCAGCGTGCGATATCGAGTCCACTTTCGCGTGCGACGGCGAGCAGTTCACGGCGTGGAATCATGTGCGCATCGACATCGAACGGACAACGTTCGAAAACCCAGCGCGTAACAGGATTGGATGGATTGTGCTCGAACACGAACAATCGACCGCCGGGCGCGAGTACATCACCGCACCGGCGCAACCATTGCGCGAGTTCGGCGCGGGCAATGTGATGAAATACATTCGCGGCGAACACGACATCGAAACGCTGCGTCGCGACGTGCCGCCAGTCGGACGTCAGCGTCGCGAGCGGAGCACGTTGCGCAGCGATGCGCAGCGATTCGTCGGACGGATCAAAACCGTGCACCGCTGTCCGAGGAAACGCGGCGACGAGGTATTCCAGACTACGCCCCGCACCGCAGCCGAAATCGAGCAGACGTTCGATGGGTTTCCCAAGTACCGCAGCGGCTACATAGTCGACTTTGTAGCGCGCGAAATACGCGTCTTCGTCCATGCCGGACGGCAACGACGCGCGCAGCGTGCGGTCGTAATCGTCGGCGAAACGATCGAACTCATTCGGCATCGCGCGAATCCGTGTCGCCGACGCGTTCGCGCACCGCGAACTGGGGCTTTCGATTCAATTTCAGATAAGCACGGCCGAGGTATTCGCCGATCACGCCGAGAAATAAAAGTTGCAGCCCGCCGAGGAAGAGCACGATCGTCATCACCGAGGCCCAGCCTGCCGGCGTTTCGGGATGACGCAACTTGTCGACGATCACGGCGATCAGCGCGAATGCAGCCACGACCGCCAGCACCGCGCCAATGAAGGACGCAACGCGCAATGGAATTACGGAAAAACTCGTCGCCATTTTCAACCACAGGGAGAGCGAACGGCGCAGATTGTAATTGCCTTCGCCTTCGAGACGTTTTTGATGCGGAATCGGCACGCTGGTGATGCGCCGCGTAACATCGAGAATCAAACCGTCGATATACGCGTACGGTCCGTCGTAGCGCACGATCTCGCGCACGACATGCCGATGCAACGCCTTGAACGACGACAGATAAAGTCCGCGCGGTTTCTTCAGCAGGAACGACGCGACCCGATCGTTGAGCCAGCTTCCGAGTTTCTTCCACGCCGCGTGCTGACGATCGACATACGTGGTGTAACAGACGTCGAATCCGCCGCGCACGGCATCGACCAAATCGAGGATCGTCTGCGGCGGATGCTGCATATCGTCGTCCATGATCACGACCACATCGCCGCGTGCCTGATGGAGACCGGCCATGGTCGCGTTGTGCTGTCCGAAATTTCGCATGAGGCAGACGCCACGCACGAACGGAAAACGCGACGACAGTTCGCGGATCACGTTCCAGCTGTTGTCTGGACTCGCGTCGTTGACGAGGATGAGTTCGAAACGTCCGGCGACGTCCGGACGCTGCATTGCCCCTTCGACCTGTTCGACCAGATGCGGCAGGATCGTCTCGCTTCGGAAAACCGGAACGACGATCGAAACCTTGGGTCGCGGATGGGTCATGGCGCGTAGTACTTTTCGAGAGTCCAGCGCAGATAATCCGCGGAGAAGGAAACGCCGCAGCGCGTCAGCGCTGCCTGGATGCGCGACGTGTCAATCGCGTAACCGGCGCCTGCATCGATTATATCGAAAAGCGCGCGATGGCCGACGACATCCTCAAAGCACCGCACGATGTCGACAATTGCCACGTTACGCGTGCACGCGACGTTGATAGTTTCCGCGCACGCGCCTTCACGCACGAGTTCCACGACAATGCGCGCGACATCGTCCACGTCGATGACATTGCGCTCGGCATGGCGAAAAACCTGGAATCGCTCCGACCGAACGATGCGCGCATGCAGGTAGTTGAGCAACGTGTGCGGATTCGGCGTGCGGCCGGCGAGTTGCGGCAAGCGCAGAATCAAATGACGTGATCGTTGCGCGACGAGCTGCTCCATCGAACGTTTGTGAAGCACGTACGCGCTGTTCTGTGCGGAGGAATCGTTGATGCTGCACGTGCTGAAATAGACCAGCAACCGATGCGGCTCGAGTTGCGTCATCGTCGCGCTGAGCCGTTCGTGTTCGCGATCGAACTCGCGCGCGTCGGTGCATCCGGAATTCGAAACACCGGCGGCATATACGCACACGCCCGGCAAATCGGCGATGCGACTTCGAAAAGCGCGCGCGATGACGCCGCTGCCGACGATCACGCTCGCCGCGTCATGTACGTTCGAAGTCGACATCGACAACTCTGACGAAAACGAATGCGTGTGCGCCGGAAAAAAACACACGAAACCCTTTAAATGAAACAGAGCATTCATGATAGCAGCCTGTATTCGCCGGACTTATCCGCAAGTCGTCCGTCGTGGGTCGCAAGACTGCCGAAGAGATGCGGGATTCTGTTGTTCCGCAATGCGCGTTGGGTGATGATCGGATCGGTATGGCGTTATTTGCGATAAATGCACAAGGATTTCCCGGCCGGCGCTGGCGCGCAGACGCGCTCATGTTCGCTGCGGTTTCGCTGGTTTTCCTGATCGATGCCCTGCGGCTGCTCGACGAAGTCGTAGCCATATCACCCGCCGGCGTGCCGGGTGTCACGCTCGATCGGTGTATCGTCGTGTCGGGCGTGTTGGCGTTGTGCGGCATCGGCGCACTCGCCTATCGCCGCGGCGCGCTGACTGCACGCATGACTATCGCTCTCGGCGCGATCTGCGGCCTGGTCTTTTTTGCACGTTCGCTGGGTACGTCTCTGGCCGATCCGACACGCATCGACTGGATATTGACCGGCAACGACTGGAGCCAGC
>CAZZYA010000060.1:0-13549 GCA_964658115.1 uncultured Rudaea sp.
GCACAACGTTCTCGACGCAACGCTCGTGTACGGCGTCGCGTTTCCGTTGTTCGGATTGCCCGACGCGGGTCTGTCGGCGGTGACCTACGCGCTGCGCCTGAACAAGACGACGCAGGAATTCCGTCTCGTTTCCAAGCCCGACGACCACATCGAATGGCTGGTCGGCGCTTTCTACACCGATGAACGCAGCAATCAGGCGCAGGCCGCGAGCGCGCAGGCACTCGACTACAGTTCGATCGCGGGGCTCGATCCGCTCGCGGTGGTCGGATTTCCGTCGACATACAAAGAATACGCGGGCTTCGGCGATCTCACCTACAAGTTCACGCCGGAGTTCGACATCACCGGCGGTGTGCGCTGGGCGCACAACAAGCAGACGTTCTCCGAAATCACCAGCGGCGCGCTGACCGGCGCGCTCGATGTGCCGGGCGATTCGTCGGAAGACGTCGTTACATATTCGCTGAGTCCACAACTGCATTTCGGCGACGACTCGATGGTGTACGCGCGTGTCGCCAGCGGTTATCAGCCGGGCGGTCCAAACCTCGCGCTGCCGGGCGTGCCGACGTCGGTGGAGGCATCCAAGCTGACCAACTACGAAGTCGGACTGAAGACGCTGCTCGACGAACGTCGCCTCATGCTCGACGTCGCCGTGTTCGATATCGACTGGAGCAAAATCCAGATTTCGGCCAGCGCCAACGGCGTTGCGTATCTGGCGAACGGCGGCACGGCGCGCAGCCGCGGACTTGAGTTCACCTCGCTGTGGATGCCGGTGGCCGGATTGCGGTTCGGACTCAACGCCGCTTACACCGATGCGGTCATCACCGAAGACGTGCCGAGCCTTGGCGGACTCGACGGCGATCGTTTACCGAACATTCCGAAGTGGTCGGCGTCCGCCACAGCGGATTATTCGTTCCCCGTCGCAGCGAACTGGACCGGTCGTGTCGGCGGCGGCGTGCGTTATGTCGATTCGTCGGTGAGCCAGCTCGAATCCAGTCCGCTCGCGCTGCCACAAAAAAGCTACACCGCGATCGACCTCAACGGCGACGTCAGCAACGACACGTGGACCTTCCGCGTCTTCGTGAAAAACCTGACCGACAAACGTGTATATACCAATTTGACGGCACTGACTGACGCGGGCACCGGTGCGATCGACCGCGTGAATGCAGTGCCGCTGGAACCGCGTGTCGTCGGCGTCGGTTTCGACGTGAAGTTCTAAAAATGAATTCGATGTTGCGCGAATCGGCAGTGGAAACGCTGCCGCAGCCGTATCTTCTTTTTCTCGGCGACACCACCGAGTCCGGTTACGCGAAAACGGCTTTCGGTCTGCGCGACTGGGCGGGCGATCGTTGCGTGGGCGAATTCGCGTGTGGCGCCACGGTGACGACAGGATTGCCCGCGCTCACACCGAAGCAGGCGCGTGCCCGCGGTGCGCGCGGACTCGTCATCGGCGTAGCCAACTCCGGCGGCGTCATTTACGAAAGCTGGATTCCTTCGCTGGTCGAAGCGCTGGAAGCGGGATTGGATATCGTCAGTGGCATGCACGCGCGGCTGGCCGACATACCCGCGCTGAAATCCGCGGCGGCGCGTTATGGACGCCGTCTCATCGACATCCGCACACCGCCGCGACACATTCCGATTGCGACAGGACGCAAACGCGCCGGCAAACGCCTTCTCACCGTCGGTACCGATTGCGCACTTGGCAAAAAGTATACTGCGCTGTCGCTGACGCGCGCGTTCGAGCGGCGCAACGTGGCCGTGGATTTTCGCGCAACCGGACAAACCGGCATCCTGATCGCAGGAAGCGGGCTGCCGATGGATGCGGTGATCAGCGATTTCGAAGCCGGCGCAGCCGAATTGCTTTCGCCCGACGCCGACATAAATCACTGGGACATCATCGAAGGGCAGGGTTCGCTGTTTCATCCGGCGTATGCGAGCGTGTCGCTCGGTCTTCTGCATGGCAGCCAGCCGGATGTGTTCGTCGTATGTCATGAACCCGGACGCGATTGCGTGCTCGGTTTGCCGAATTATCCGTTACCGTCGATCGAAGACGTGGTCGACATGACGGTGCGTCTCGGCCGCCGCACCAATCCGGCGATCCGTTGCGCCGGTGTGAGTCTGAATACCTCGAAGCTTGATGAAGCAACGGCGCGACAACTGCTGGCCGACGAAATGCGCCGTCTGAAATTGCCCGTCGCCGATCCGATGCGCGGCGGCGCCGAATTCGACTATCTCGTCGACGCCTGTTTAAACGACTGACTCTTTTTGATTTCGAGCAAGGAGAACGATCATGTTCCGAACTACATTGCTCAGCGCGATCCTGACGATCGCCGCGTCGGCCACCGCCGTCGCGCAAGGCCCCGTGCCGCCCGCGCCGACACCGGCGCAAACGCAGGAAGCGAAATCCGCGCCGGCTATGCCGGCCGAGCCGAGCGCGGCGAAGCAGCTCACGAAAGACGACGTCGACGCATGGCTCGATGGCTACATGCCGTTCGCGCTCGGTGTAGGCGATCTCGCCGGCGCGGTCGTCACCGTCGTCAAGGATGGGCAGATTCTCACCGAGCGCGGATTCGGCTACGCCGATGTCGCGTCGAAGAAACCGGTCGATCCGAAACTCACGCTGTTCCGTCCCGGATCGGTGTCGAAACTGATCACGTGGACGGCGGTGATGCAGCTCGTCGAGCAGGGCAAAATCGATCTCGACGCCGACGTCAATACGTATCTCGATTTCCAGATTCCTGCGCGCGCCGGCAAGCCGGTCACCATGCGCAACATCATGCAGCACACGGGCGGTTTCGAGGAACAGATCAAATACATCATCACGGAAGATCCAAAGAACCCTGGCTTCGATGAGCTGCTCAAGCGTGGGGTGCCCACGCGTGTGTTCGATGCCGGCACGACGCCGGCGTATTCGAACTACGCGACGTCCGTGGCCGGTTACATCGTCCAGCGTGTCTCAGGCGAATCGTTCTTGGACTATGTCGAGAAACACGTGTTCCAGCCGCTCGACATGAAGCATTCCACGTTCCGCCAGCCGCTGCCGAACGATCTCGAGCAATACATGGCGACCGGCTACACCCAGGCGTCGGGCGAACCGAAGAAGTTCGAAATTGTCGGACCGGCTCCGGCGGGCGGACTGTCGTCGCCGGGCGAGGACATGTCGCATTTCATGATCGCGCATCTGCAGAACGGTGAATACAACGGCAACCGCATTCTCAAGGAAGAAACCGCGAAGATGATGCATGACAGTCCGCTCACGATTTTCGACGCCAGCGGCGGACAGCCGCCGTTGAATCGCATGGAACTCGGATTCTTCGAAACGAACATCAACGGACGCGAAGTGATCGCGCATCTGGGCGACACCGATTATTTCCACACGTCGCTGCATCTGCTGCTGAAAGAAAATGTCGGCTTCTACGTTTCGTTCAACAGCGCGGGCAAACAAGGCGCGGCGCATCACACGCGCGTCGCGCTGTTCCAGGAATTCGCCGATCGTTATTTTCCCGCACCGCGCCCGACGTCGCGTGTCGACGACGCGACCGCGAAAAAACATGCGCAGATGATGTCCGGCAACTGGGTTGCATCGCGCGGTTCGCAAACGAACTTCTTCTCAATGATCGGACTCATCGGTCAGACCAGCGTTACCGTCGGCGCCAAAGGCGAGTTGCTGATTCCGGACATGAAAGGTCTGAACGGCGCGCCGGTGAAGTGGGTCGAAATTGCGCCATTCCTGTGGCAAGACGATTACGGTCATGAACGTCTTGGCGCGAAAGTCGTCGACGATAAAGTCGTGCGTTGGAGTGTCGACGGCGAATCGCCGTTCACAGTGCTCGATCGTGCGCCGGCCAGCCAGGATGGCGCGTGGCTGTCGCCGCTGCTGCAGTTGAGTCTGTTTGTTCTCGCGCTGACCGCTGTGTTCTGGCCGGTAACGGCCGTCGTGCGCCGTCGGTATGGTTATCGATTGCCGCTGGTCGATCGCGAACTCAACGCCTATCGCGCCGGCAAGATCGGCGCGTGGTTGATGGTGCTCGCGTTCGCCGCGTGGATCATCTCGATCATGATGATGATCTCCGATCTCAACCGCACCACCGACGCGTTCGATCCGGTGCTGCATTTCGATCAGGTTTTCGGAATCATCGGCTTCATCGGCGGATTCGTACTCATCGTATGGAATCTCGTCGCGGTGTGGAGCGGCCGCCGTCGCTGGCCGGCGAAGTTGTGGAGCATCCTGACCGTGCTCGCGGCGTTTATTGTCCTGTGGGTCGCCGTCGTGTTTCATCTCATCGGTTGGGGAGTGAACTACTGATGGCCGCGTTGTCGCTGCACGTCGCCGTCGAAAAACTGCGGCTCGCCTCGCCGTTCCGTATCTCGGGTTTCGTGTTCGAGGTGCAGGACGCCGTCGTCGTCACGCTCGACGATGGCAAGCATCGCGGGCGCGGCGAAGCGTCCGGCGTTTATTACCTCAACGACAACGCGCCGGAAATGGTCGCGGCGATCGAAGCGAACCGCAAGGCCATCGAGGCGGGCATCGATCGCGACGGTCTGCAGAAACTGTTGCCGCCCGGCGGTGCGCGCAATGCGCTCGATTGCGCGCTGTGGGATCTCGATGCGCAGCGCACCGGCCGCGACGTTTGGAAACTCGCCGGACTCGAATCGGTCAAGCCGCTCATCACCACGTTCACGATGGGCGCCGATGAGCCGTCCGTCATGGCCGACGGCGCGCGCAAGTTTGCCAGGGCGCGCGCGTTGAAAATGAAACTGACCGGCGATCTCGATCTCGACATTGCCCGCGTGAAAGCCGTGCGCGCCGCGCGTCCGAACACGTGGCTCGGCGTCGACGCGAATCAGGGTTACGACATACAGAAACTCGACCACCTGATGGGTACGCTCGTCGACAGCGACGTTTCGCTGCTTGAGCAACCGATCCGCCGCGGACGCGAATCGGATTTGGACGGCTATACGTCCCCGATTCCCATCGCCGCCGACGAAAGCGCGTTGGGCCTCGGCGACGTGCCCGGTCTTGTCGGCCGTTTCAACGTGCTCAATATCAAGCTCGACAAATGCGGCGGACTCACCGAAGCACTCGCGATGGCACGCGAAGCGCGCAAGCTCGGTTTGGATGTGATGGTCGGCAATATGGTCGGCACGAGTCTCGCGATGGCGCCCGCATTCGTCGTCGGGCAGCTGTGCGATATCGTCGATCTTGATGGTCCGGTGTTCCTCAAAGAAGATCGCAAACCCGGTCTGACGTATGAAGACGGCACCGTCTGGTGCGGGCGCGACGTGTGGGGATCGCCACCGCACGCCAGCGCAGCCTGATCTTGCGAAGCATGACGCCAACGCGCAACTGGTTCGGTCAGCCGCGCGGCCTGACCATCCTGTTCCTCACCGAGATGTGGGAGATTTTTTCCTACTATGGCATGCGTTCGCTGCTGGTCTATTACATGACCAAGCAGCTTATGATCGGTCAGGAAAAATCCTCGCTGATTTACGGAACGTATACGGCGATGGCGTATTTCACGCCCGTCATCGGCGGCGTGATTTCCGACCGCTGGTTAGGCAAGCGCCGTGCCGTGATCATCGGCGGATCGATCATGGCGGCCGGCCATTTCATGATGGCGTTCGAACCGTTGTTTTACATCGCGCTCGCCACGATCGCGCTCGGCAACGGTTTGTTCCTGCCGAGCCTGCCGAGCCAGATCAACGATCTGTATAAACCCGACGATCCACGCCGTGGTTGGGCGTATAACGTTTACTATGTCGGTATAAATATCGGTGGATTTCTCGCGCCACTCGTCTGCGGCACACTCGGCGAATTTTATGGTTGGCATTGGGGTTTCGGTGCGGCAGGTGTGGGCATGCTGGCAGGTCTGGTCATCTATATCGCGGGCGGAAAATATTTGCCGGAACAAAGTGACGTCGTGCGCAAGGAATTGCGTGAAGCGCCCATCCGACGCGGCCGGGAAACGGTGTTGCTGCTGCTTGGCGTCGGAATCGCCGTGACGATTTTCCGCGGTGCGTACGAACAGGTCGGCAATACTGTCGCGCTGTTTGCGGATGCCGGCATCGATCGCACTACATCATGGCTTACCATTCCGATGACGTGGTTCCAGTCGTTGAATCCCTTGCTCGTGTTCGTGATGACGCCCGCACTGCTCGCGTTCTGGAAACGCCGCGCGAGCGCCGGTCGCGAATCGTCGTCTATGCAGAAGATGGCGACGGGCGCGATGATTGTCGCGATCGCTTATCTCGTACTCGCGTCGGCGGCGTGGTTTGCGGGTGACGGACAAGCAAACTGGATATGGCTCGTCGCGTACTTCGTCGTGTTCACGCTGGGCGAATTGTTCATTCTGCCGACCGGTCTGGGTTTGTTCGCGCGGCTCGCGCCGCCCTCGCTCGGCGCGACGACGGTCGCGGCCTGGTTTTTCGCCATCTTCACCGGGAGTTTCGCGGCAGGCGTCGTGGGGACGATGTGGAGCGGAATGTCCCACGCGTTTTACTTCGCCATGGTGGCCGCGATTTCGCTGCTCGCCGCCGGCGTATTGATCGCGCTTGATGCCAGCGCGCGCCGTATCGAAGCGGAGCGTGCGCACGAGATCGCGGCGTGACCGTCGTCGCGCGTTCGTCGTGGTTTCAGCGATATTTATTACCCGGCTTCGCGTTCAAGGCGGTGATCATCGGCGGCGGTTACGCGACCGGCCGCGAACTGGCCGAATTCTTTCTACCCAGCGGACCGTGGGGCGGCATCGCCGCGATGCTGCTCGCGATGCTTATCTGGAGCGGCGTGTGCGTTGCGACGTTCGTGTTCGCGCGGCGCGTCGGTGCGCGCGATTACCGGGCGTTTTTTGAATCGCTGCTTGGGCGCGCCTGGATCGTGTTCGAGGCGTCGTATCTGCTGTTCGTCGTGTTGATCCTCGCTGTGTTCGGTGCGGCGGCGGGCGCGATCGGCAACGCGATGTTCGGCGTGCCGACGCTCGTCGGAACCCTGGCGTTGATGATTGGCATCGCGTGCTTCGTGATGTCGGGCAACACGTCGGTCGAGCGGTTGTTCAAATACGTTTCGTTTTTGCTGTACGCGGTGTATGCGGTTTTCATCGTGCTCGCGATCACGCATTTCGGCGATCGCATCGCCGATGGATTTCACAGCGATCAATCCGCCACCGGCTGGGCCATCGGAGGGTTGACCTACGCGAGCTACAACATCGTCGGCGCGGTCGTGATCCTGCCGGTGCTTCGTCACACGACATCGGACCGCGACGCCGTCGTCGCCGGTCTGATCGCCGGTCCGCTCGCGATGATTCCGGCGATTCTATTTTTTGTCAGCATGATCGCGTTCTATCCGGCCATCGCGAATGAAACGTTGCCTTCCGATTTTCTGCTGCGACGATTCGACTTGCCGGTTTTTCATCTCGTCTTTCAGTTCATGATCTTTTGTGCACTGCTCGAAAGTGGCACCGGCGCGGTGCACGCGATCAACGAGCGCATTTCGCGTGCGTGGCAAGCGCGCCGCGGTGTCGCGTTCTCGGCAGCCGCGCGATTTGTCACGGCATTGGTGCTGCTTGTCGTCTGCATGTTCGTTGCTGACCGGTTCGGTCTGGTGGCACTGATCGCAAAAGGCTATCGCGCGCTCGCGTATATTTTTCTCGCGGTTTATGTGTTGCCACTGCTGACGTTCGGCCTCGCGCGTCTGCGGCGTCCGGCTGTTCTATCGAAGGAGATTTCATGAAACGCATCGCTGCTATTGCGCTCAGTCTTTACGCGATTTCCACGCTCGCGGCGCCGCCTGGGAATTTCGATAAGCGAGCCGACGAAGTTCGCCAAAAAGCGGGCGCACCCGGCATGGCCATCGCGATCGTCGAAGACGACAAGGTGACATTCGCGAAAGGCTTCGGCGTGCGCAAACTCGGCAGCCCCGAAAAAGTCGACGCCGACACCATTTTCCCGACCGGCTCGACCGGCAAGGCGTTCACGGTCGCCGATCTCGCCATTCTGATCGAGCAGGGCAAGCTGAGTTGGGACGACAAAGTCATCGATCATCTGCCGGAATTCCAGATGTACGATCCATGGGTCACGCGCGAAATGACGATTCGCGATCTGCTCGTGCATCGCAGTGGACTTGGTCTCGGTGCGGGCGATCTGATGTTCGTCCCGCGTACGAATCTGAGTCGCGCCGAATCGGTGAAGCGTTTGCGCTATATAAAACCCGCGACGAGTTTCCGCAGCGCCTACGCCTACGACAATGTACTGTACATGGTCACCGGCCAGCTTATCGAAGCGGTGAGCGGCGAAACGTGGGAAAAATTCACCGCCGACCATTTGCTCAAGGTCGCCGGCATGTCGCATTCGACCAGTGACGAAGACGCGCGTTTCTCGAATCCGGATCGCGCGTATCCGCACGCACGCATGAACGGCGGTCTGCGCGGTGCCGGCGATCAGGAAGTGCTCGACGAACATGACGAACTCGGCCGCAACGCCGCACCCGCAGGCGGGCTGACGGTGAGCGCAAACGACATGTCGCGCTGGCTGCGCATCCAGCTCGCGGGCGGAAAACTGCCGGACAGCGATGCGCATCTTTTCAGCGCCGACTCGCAGAACGTGATGTGGTCGCCGCTCGTCATCATGCCGAACGGCCATCAACCCGACGCGCTCAAAGCCACCGAACCAAACTTCAATCTTTATGCGTTGGGTTGGGACATACGCGATTATCGCGGCGCGAAAATCATCTGGCACGGCGGCGCCGTGTTCGGATTTCTCACCGCCGTCGTGCTGATTCCGGAAAAGCACGTCGGCTTCTCCATCGAGATCAACAGCGAAGACGGCGAAGTGATCCTCGGTTTGATGTACGAATTGCTCGATCACTATCTCGATGCGCCACCGAACGACTGGCCCGCGAAATACATCGCGTTCAAGTCAGAAAAAGTGGCCGGCGCGTTGAAAACGGCTAAAGCCGCGGCGGCAAAGCCGGCGAACGTCGGTCCGTCGCTGCCGATCGAACGCTATGCGGGCACGTATCACGATGCGTGGTACGGCGACATCGTGGTCAGCGTCGTCAACAAGAAACTGGCGATCGATTTCAAATCCACACCGCGCATGAGCGGCGGGCTCGATCACTATCAGTACGATAGCTTCGTGACGAAATTCACCGACAAATCCATCGAACCCGCATACGTGAACTTTTCGCTCGACGCGGACGGAAAGGTCGACCGCATCACGATGAAACCCGTTTCGCCCATTGCGGATTTCAGCTACGACTATCAGGATCTGCTCTTCACGCCGACGGAAAAATCGAAATGAAGTTGCCATTCGCCATCCTCGCACTCGCCCTCGTGACAACGACATTCGCGGCATCGGCCGACGACGCGGCGCGCGTGCATCGCGTGCTCGAAAAGACACCGCTCATCGACGGTCACAACGATCTGCCGTGGGAAATCCGCGAGCGCTTCGGTTCCGTCGATGGTGTCGATCTTTCCAAAGACACGCTGAAGCTGCCGTTGAAAGAGAAGGACGACGCGCCGCTGATGACCGACATTCCGCGCTTGCGCGCCGGACAGGTTGGCGGGCAATTCTGGTCGGTGTGGATTTCGCCGTCGGTAACCGGTGCCGCAGCAATAAAAATGACGCTCGAACAGATCGACATCGTGAAAAGTATGGTCGCGCGCTGGCCGAAAGATTTCGAGATGGCGTATACCGCCGACGATGTCATGCGCGCACACAAGGCCGGTCGCATCGCGTCGCTGATCGGCATCGAAGGCGGTCATCAGATCGATGATTCGTTGCCGATGATCCGTCAGATGTACGCCGCCGGCGCGCGCTACATGACGCTCACCCATTCGCTCAACAACGATTGGGCCGATTCGGCGACCGATGCGCCGAAGCACCACGGCTTGACCGCGTTCGGCAAAGCGGTCGTGCACGAAATGAATCGCGTCGGCATGCTCGTCGATCTGTCGCACGTTTCGCCCGAGACGATGAAAGCGGCGCTCGACGTTTCGCAGTCGCCCGTCATGTTTTCGCATTCCGGTGCGCGCGCACTCGACGATCATCCGCGTGACGTGCCCGACGATGTGCTCGCCATGGTCGCGAAGAATCGTGGCATCGTGATGGTGAATTTCGCGCCGCAATACGTCTCGGAAGAGCGCGCGAAATGGGAATCCGATCGTTCCGCCGAGAAAGCGCGTTTCAACGCGCCGCCGTTTGGCGGCTACTACATCGGCCAGCCCGAGCGCGCGAAACAGGCATTGGCGGAATGGGATGCGAAACATCCGCGCCCAGTCGTGACGATCGCGATGGTGGCCGATCACATCGAACACATCCGCAAGGTCTGCGGCATCGATTGCACCGGCATCGGATCGGATTTCGACGGGATTCCGTCAACACCTGAAGGCCTCGATGGCGTGGACAAATTTCCGCTTTTGCTGCAGGAACTCGCGCATCGCGGCTGGAGCGACGCGGATCTGGCCAAAGTGGCCGGCGAAAATATTCTGCGGGTCATGCGCGAAGCCGAAGCGGTCGCCAAGAAACTGCAGGCGAGCGAAACGCCATCGTCGGCGACGATCGACAAGCTCGATGGACCGCCGAAGAAATCATAATCGGCGCGATGGCATAATGCGCGACTCGTTTCGATATCGCGCACAACCATGAGCGAAATTACCGTCCCCGTTTCTTTCGGCGAACTGATCGACAAAATCACGATTCTGGAGATCAAGGCGGCGCAGATTCGCGACGCAGCGAAACTCGCCAACGTACGCGGCGAACTTGATGCGCTGAATCAGACGTGGTCGTTACACACCGCGTCGCGCACCGATATCAGCGACGCGCGTAACCGCCTGAAAAAAGTCAACGAAGACTTGTGGGACATCGAAGACCGCATTCGTCTGAAGGAAAAAGCGCAGGCGTTCGACGCCGAATTCATCGAACTCGCGCGTTCGGTATATTTCCGTAACGACGAACGCGCGGCGATCAAACGCGAGATCAACCAGATGCTCGGCTCACGTCTCGTCGAGGAAAAATCGTACGAGAACTACAAAAGCGATCGGTAAGGGCTGTTCGTCAAAACCTGCGACCTAACAGATACGCGCCGAAAATCGCCAGTTCGATGTAGTAGCCGCCGGCGGCCACGCCGAAAACCCAGTCCGGCGCGATGGCGTTCGGCGTGGACTCTATCAAACCGGAATTGGATCCGATCGCCGTCAGCGAGACGACGAGCAGGAACTGGCAAAACATCAACACCGTCGCGAGAACGCTGGTGATTGCGAATCGCTTGAGATTCCGGTCGCTGAATAACGGTGTCGCTTCGCGCGGCCGCAACCGCAATAGCAATATCGTGAAGGCTTGCGGCAGCACGAACAGGGCTTGCAATCGATAAAGTGCGTATCCGATGACGACGGTGTACGCCGCCATACCGAGGCTGACGACAACGGCGCGTTTTGTCGGGTTTGGATTCTCCCGTGCGATATTCGCGGGAAACGCGCAAAAAAGCATGCAGAATTCGGTGAGAAACGTCATGGTTACCATTTTCACCGCATAGTGGCGGATCGGCCCGGCCAATAACGATCCGCAAGCGAAGACGATCAGCACGAAAATGCCCGTGAGGATTTCGGTGCGATCCACCACCCGCCAACCCGTCTCCGGAACGACGCGCTCGTTAACCGGTGTTGCCTTTAAGACCTGCATGAGGCGTCCTTTTTTTGTCTCGCCGATCGTATATACGCAAGTCGGCGCGCAAAACGGGCGCGGATGGATTAGAGCCGCTGACTCGCGAATGCCTCGAAACGCTCGATCACATCGCCGACGTTGATCAATTCCATCACGCCGTCGCGCTCGATTTTCGTTCCCCATGTGAGCTGGTCGGCGGGCTTGCCGAGGAATTTGCGCGCGGCCGCGTCGTAGCGGTCGACGCACCAACGGCGATCGGAGTAGGGGCCGGACCGCTGCGGATTGGTCGCCGCGTGCAATCCGAGCACGGCGGTGCCGACGGCATTGGCCATGTGCGTCGGTCCGGAATCCGGCGTGAGCACGAGATGCGCGCGCTGGCACAGCGCGAGGAATTGCTTGAGCGTATCCTTTCCGATCAGATCGATCGGTCTACTTTTGCATTTTTCCACAATGACATTTCCGAACTCGCGTTCGTAAGCGCTTGGTCCGCCGCACAGCGCGACGCGCCAGCCTTGCGCGGTCCCGTGATCGATCGCGGCGGCGTAGCGATCCGGCAGCCAGTTGCGCAGGCGATGACTGGAACACGGGCTGACGATCAAGGTTCGCGCGTCACCCGGCAGATGTGTGGAAGCGAATTCGCGCGCTTGATCCGGAATCGGGATGTCCCACCGCACCTTCGTTTGTTTCAGACCGAGCGGCTCGAGAAAACTCCCCATCGCGTCGAGCACGTGCTGGCCGCTGCGCGCGGGAATTCGGCGATTGACGAAAAATCCATGCAGGTCGCGCGAGCGAGCGTGGTCGTAACCGATGCGCAGCGGTGCGTGGACCAGTGCGCTGAGCACATTCGCACGCAACGCGACCTGCAAATGCAGCACTGCGTCGAAGCGCCGACCGTCGAGCGCGCGTTTTACGTCGCCGAATGCGCGCCAACCCTTGGACTTGTCGAAAAGAATGAATTCCACACCCGGGATGTCGCCAACGACGCGGCTTTCGAGCTTGCCGACGATCCAGGTCAGTTTCGTGGCCGGCCACGCCGCCTGCAGCGTGCGTACGAGCGGCACGACGTGCGTTACATCGCCGATAGCCGAGGTCCGCAACAGACATAACGACGCGGGCGGCGGCTGATCGGGCGGAAAGGGCACGTTCGGCATCGGCTTGGTAAACTGACGGAATGGCGATATATCAACAGAAGCGATGATCGAAGCCAAACGCCAGGCCACCGCCGACGGTGCGATTCTGTTCGACGCCAGCATGCTTGCACAAGCCGGCGCGAACGGGTTCGATCGAGCGCGGTTCGATCCTGCCTGGTTCGATCCGGCGCATTGGCGCGCGACCGAGGTCGCCGGCGGACGCGCCAGCGTGAGCTACGCCGAAACGCCGTTCGGATCATTCGTCATTCGTCATTACCGACGCGGCGGACTGATCGCTCGCGCGATGGGCGATTTTTACATGTGGACCGGGGAACGCAGCACCCGGGGTTTCGCCGAATTTCGTTTGCTCGCGCACTTGCGTGACCTGGGATTGCCGGTGCCCGCCCCGGTCGCCGCGCGCTATGTGCGCCACGGAATCGGCTACCGCGGTGATCTCGTCACGCGGCGCATCGACCACACCGTCACGTTCGCCGATCTGTTGAAAGCCGGGCGTTTCGATAGCGACATTGCGCGGCGCATCGGCACGGAGATCGCCGCATTCCACGCCGCCGGCGCGTATCACGCGGATTTGAATGCGCACAATATTCTGGTCACGCCCGATCGTATCTGGATCGTCGATTTCGATCGCGGCGCCGTGCGCCAGCCGCATGCGACGTGGCGGCAATCCAATCTCGCACGTTTGCATCGATCGTGCGCGAAGGTGCTCAGCGCCGCGCCGCGCGTCGACGGCGATTTTCGCGAAGCGATGT
>CAZZYA010000060.1:13559-16248 GCA_964658115.1 uncultured Rudaea sp.
TGATGCTTGCCTACGGTGCCGCGTTCGTACGCATCGCCGCGCAGCCGTTGCGGAGTGTGCGCACATGACGTGCGCGCTGCGCTTTCTCGGTGTCGGTTCGGCGATGGCGGTCGAACTCGGATCGTCCGGCGCCGTACTGGAAAGAGACGATGCACCGCTGCTGCTGATCGACTGCGGACCGGAAACGCTGACGCGCTATGAGCAGCTGTACCACGCTATGCCGCGCGCGATTTACATCACGCACACGCACATGGATCATGTCGGCGGACTCGAGCGGTTGTTCTATCGCAGCTATTTCGACGCGACGTTGAAAGGGAAAATCCGTATTTACGCGCACGCCGCGTTGATCACACACCTGCAAGCGCGCGTTGCGGATTATCCTAACGTCATCGCCGAAGGCGGCGCCAATTTTTGGGATGCGTTCGTCCTCGTTCCGTGCTCGCGCGGTTTTTGGCACGAAGGGTTGTGGTTCGATGTATTCGCGACACGCCATCACGCGCCGATGACTTCATTCGGTATTGCGCTTGGCGGTGCGTTCGCTTGGACCGGCGATACGCGACCGGTGCCCGAAATGCTTGCGCACTTCGCGCCCGCGCCGACACTGATCGCGCACGACTGTGCCTTGCACGGCAATCCGTCGCATAGCGGCATCGATGACATCGAACGCGAGTACAGCGACGACGTTCGCGCTCGCCTCGTGCTGTATCACTACGGCAGCACGGAAGAGGGCGACGAAATGCAGCGTCGCGGCTACCGCATCGCGCACGCCGGCGAAATATTGCCGCTGCCGGCGTTGACGATCGAGGGCGCGCCCGCATGACGCGCCTGACAATTCCGCACGCGCTGATCGAGCAGCCGCTCGATACGATGCGGCGACCGCTGCACGACTTGCGCATTTCCGTGATCGACCGTTGCAATTTTCGTTGCCCGTATTGCATGCCGGAAGATCGTTTCACGCACGATCACGTATTCCTGAAAAAGGATGAACGGCTACGTTTCGAAGAGATCGCACGCATCGCGCGAATTTTTGCGCGCCTCGGCGTGCGTAAGTTGCGTCTGACCGGTGGCGAGCCGCTGCTGCGTCGCGATCTGCCGGAACTCGTGCGCATGCTTGCGGACATCAAATCGATCGACGACATCGCGCTGACGACGAATGGCACGTTGCTGCCGCGCTTCGCGAAAGCCCTAAAAGACTCCGGTCTGCATCGCCTGACCGTTTCACTGGATACGCTCGACCCCGAAACGTTCCGTGCGCTCAGCGGCGGACGTGGCGAAGCTCATGACGTTCTTGCAGGAATTCGCGCGGCGGAAGAAGCGGGCTTCCTCTCAATCAAACTCAATTGCGTCGTGATGCGCGGCGTCAACGACGGACAGGTTCTGGATTTGATCGAACGATTCCGCGGCACCCCGCACGTTCCGCGTTTCATCGAATATATGGATGTTGGAACCGTGAACGGCTGGCACGCGGATCGCGTGGTTCCAAGCGCAGAGTTGAAAGCGCGGATCGAATCGCGTTGGCCGTTGTCGCCGCTGGATCCGAATTATCGCGGCGAAGTCGCGCAGCGTTATGCCTTCGCCGATGGCGCAGGCGAGATCGGTTTCATCAGTTCCGTATCGCAGCCGTTCTGCGGCGATTGCACGCGTGGGCGACTTTCCGCCGACGGCAAATTGTATACCTGTCTGTTCGCACTGACCGGCAACGACATCCGCGGCGCCGTGCGTGCCGGTGCGAGCGACGACGATCTCGCGCGGCTGATTTCAGGCTACTGGCGGGCGCGTAAAGATCGCTATAGCGAACGCCGCGCCGAGATTCGCGCCGCTGGCGATCCCGGAAAAGTCGAAATGTTTTCGATCGGCGGTTGACGATGGCTCGCGCGCAGAAATCAAGAACGCGACTCACGCACGTCGGCGACGATGACCGCCCGCGGATGGTGGATGTCGCCGCGAAAACGCCGACGGCGCGATCCGCAACAGCCATGGCACGCGTATATTTTCCCGCCGACGTCGCGCGCGAGTTGCGCGCCAATGGCATGCGCGCAAAGAAAGGTCCGATCATCGACACGGCGATCATCGCGGGGACCATGGCCGTCAAGCGAACGCACGATCTGATTCCGTTCTGTCATCCACTTGCGATCGAGCGATGCGATTTTTCCATCGAATTCGTGTCGAAAACCGAACTCACCATTCGATGCGAAGTTTCCGTGACGCACAAGACCGGCGTCGAGATGGAAGCGTTGACCGGCGCGAGCATCGCTGCGCTCACGGTGTACGACATGTGCAAGGCGTTGTCGCACGAGATCGTCATCGCCGAGGTACGCTTGCTCGAAAAAAGCGGCGGCAAACGCGAAGTGAGCGGTGGAAGGGTGCGCGCGTGAAATACCGCATTTTATACTTTGCATCATTGCGAGACGCCGCCGGCCGCGACGCCGAAACCATCGCCGCAGATACGCTCGATGCGCGCGAGCTCTATGCGCAACGTCAACACGAACACGGTTTTGCGCTTCCGGCCGACAAGCTGCGCATAGCGATCAACGGCGAATTCGCCGCGTGGAATCGTTCGCTGACCGACGGTGACGAAATCGCATTTCTCCCGCCGATGAGTGGCGGATGACGCGTTTCGAGCTCAGCGCGGAACCCATCGATGCCGCGGCGCTCGCTCGCGTGCTCGCAGATGCTGGCGCGGGCGCTT
>CAZZYA010000061.1:0-16164 GCA_964658115.1 uncultured Rudaea sp.
TCCGGCACGGTCGATGGCGCGGCGGTCATCAAATCTTGCGCGCTCGCGGTTTTTGGAAACGCGATCACGTCGCGGATCGATTCAGTCCCTGCCATCAGTGCGGCGATGCGGTCGATACCGAACGCGATGCCGCCGTGCGGCGGCGCGCCGTACTTGAGTGCTTCGAGCAGGAATCCGAATTTCGCTTGCGCTTCATCGGCGCTGATGCCGAGCAGCTCGAACACCACGCTTTGCATTTCGGGTCGATGAATACGAATCGAGCCGCCACCGATTTCGTTGCCGTTGAGCACCATATCGTAGCCGCGGGAAACCGCGTTGTGCGCGTTGGCGCGCAAATCGTCGATGTCGTCGACTTTCGGCGCGGTGAACGGATGATGCAGGGCGACGTGGCGCTTGGCGTCGTGGTCGTATTCGAACATGGGGAAATCGGTGACCCACAACGGCGTCCACGTGTTGTCGACATGGCCGTTGTCGCGCGCGATCTTGATGCGCAGCGCGCCCATGAAATCGCTGACTGTTTTGTACGGTCCGGCGCCGAAGAAAATCACGTCGCCGTTCTGTGCGCCGACGGACTTGAGCACGCCGTCGAGCGCCGCGTCGTCGAGGAATTTGATGATTGGCGACGTCATGCCGTCGCGGCCTTTCGCGATGTCGTCGATGCGAATCCACGCGAGCCCTTTCGCGCCGTACTTCGCGACGTAGAGTCCAAGATCGTCGAGGTATTTGCGCGGCTGTTTCGAGCCGTCCGGCAGACGCAGCGCGACGACGCGACCGCCCGCATCGTTCGCCGGTCCGCTGAACACTTTGAATTCGACGTGCTTGACGTGTTCGGCGACATCGATCAGTTCGAGTTTGATGCGCAGGTCGGGTTTGTCGGAACCGTAACGGCGCATCGCTTCTTCGTACGTCACGCGCGGAAAAGGTTCGTCGAGCTGCACGTCGGCGACTTCTTTGAAGACATGACGGATCATGCCTTCGACCGTGTCCTGCACGTCGCGCTCGGTGACGAACGCGAATTCCATGTCGAGCTGCGTGAATTCCGGCTGTCGGTCGGCGCGCAAATCCTCGTCACGGAAACAGCGCGCGATCTGGTAATAACGATCCATGCCCGCCATCATCAGCAGCTGCTTGAACAACTGCGGCGACTGCGGCAGCGCGTAGAACTCGCCGGGATGAACACGCGACGGAACGAGATAGTCGCGCGCGCCTTCCGGTGTAGCTTTGGTGAGAATCGGCGTTTCGATGTCCTGAAAACCGCGTGCATCGAGATAGTGCCGCAGCGCCGAAACGAGTTTCGTGCGCATGCGCATTTTGCGCTGCATGTCGGGACGGCGGATATCGAGATATCGATAACGCAGACGTGCGTCTTCGCCGGCGGCGTCGTCGAGCATGAACGGCAGCGGCGCGGCGGCGTTCAATACTTCGACTGTCGTGGCGACCACTTCGATCTTGCCCGTGCGCAAGCGCTCGTTGATCTGACTCGCGGGACGACCGCGCACCTTGCCGGTGATGCGTAGACAGAATTCGTAGCGCACCTGTTCGGCAACGGCGAACGCGGTTTTGTTGTCAGGCTCGATGACGACTTGCACGATACCTTCGTGATCGCGCAGATCGACGAAGATGACGCCGCCGTGGTCGCGACGCGTATCGGCCCAGCCGCACAAAATTACTTCACGACCGATGAGTGCTTCGTCGACGAGGCCGCAGAGATGAGTACGCATACGCAATCCGTTCGCGGAAAAGTCCGCGCGAACCGTACATGCTACGAAGGATTTTGTTGCGCCGCAAACAAAAACACCCGCCGAAGCGGGTGTTTTCGGCAAACTATCGATCGATCACCAGCGGCGATCGATCGTGAACGTGCCCGCGCAACCTTGATTGACCCAAACGCCGGCGCGGTTGTAACCCCACGTGCGATCTTCGATGCACGCGGTACTCGAGGTTTGACGATCGAGATACACACGGCCGCCGTGCCCGACATCGACACTGCAGAAGCGATAGTTATAGCCGTCGCTGCTGCAACCGATCACGAAACGACGATTCCAGTCCGGACCCGGACGCCAGTCGCCCGGACCGGGCCCCGGCCGGCCCGCAGCCGCGAAGATGCCCGCGCAACCGCGATCGACCCACAGTCCGCGACGATCGATGCCCCACGTGCGACCGCGCACGCAGGCGGTATCCGATGTCTGCCGGATGATGCGCGCGTCGCGCCACGGCACCGGGCAGCTTTGATAGTTGTAGTTGCGGCTCTCGCACGTAACGGTGTCGCTGTAGCCTTGCGCCTGCACGGGCGCGGACATCGGCAACATCGAGATCAGAAATATTCCAACAGCAAGTCCCCATCGCAGCATCATGACAACTCCTCCTCGTGAGATGAATGTAGCGCAGCGCGCTCCGACTTTCCCCGCCACGCAAACCTTCGCCAAGCGACCCCAGTCTCTTGCCTTCGATTCGATTGAACTGTATCGCCGCGAAGCTGGCCAGAATGTTAACGCAGACACTCGCCGCGTCATGGCGAATTCTGCATACTTCGACACCTCGCGGGACTGATCGGGGAAACGATGGCCGCCAACGCAATCACGCGACGCCAACTGCTCACGCGCATCGGCATCGCCGCCGGCGCGGGCGTCATGTATCAATCGATGTCCGCACTCGGTATGGCGGCGGAGTCGCCGTACAAAGGGCCGGTCGATCTCAGCGGCGCGAAACGCGGCACGTCGATCATCATTCTCGGTGCGGGCCTCGCCGGACTCGTTTCCGCGTACGAACTTCGTCGCGCCGGCTACGACGTCAAAGTGCTCGAATATAACCAACGCGCCGGTGGACGGTCGTGGACGCTGCGCGGCGGCGACGAATACATCGAACTCGGCGGCTTCAAGCAACGCTGCGAATTCGATCCGGGTTTGTATATCAATCCCGGTCCGTGGCGTTTGCCGTATCACCATTTCGGCATGCTCGATTACGCAAAACGGTTCAACGTTCCGCTCGAACCGTTCAACGCCATCAATTTCAACGCCTATGTTCATGCGCAATCCGCATTCGGCGGAAAACCGCAGCGCTTTCGGCACGTGCAGGCAGATTTCCACGGCCACACCGCCGAGTTATTGGCGAAGGCGACGAGCCAAGGTGCGCTCGATCAGACATTGTCGAGCGAGGACAAGGAAAAACTGCTTGAATCGCTGCGGCACTGGGGCCGTCTCGACCAGAATTTCCGTTACGCCAAATCACCACGCGTAAGTGCGAAGCGCGGATTCGACAAAGATCCGGGCGGTGGCTTGAGTGGACATCCGATCGATTCCACGCCGATCGGCATGAGCGATCTTCTGCAATCGAATTTGTGGAATTTCCTCGCGACGGACATCGACTACGATCTCAACCCGGCCCTGTTCCAGCCCGTCGGCGGCATGGATCGCATCGCTAATGCGTTGTATCGCGAGGTCGCAACCGATGTGCGCTTCGGCGCAAAAGTCACGGCGATCGCACAATCGGAAAACGGCGTGAGCGTGTCATACGTGGATGCGCAACGCGGCGGCGCGGTGCAGACCGCGCAAGCGCAGTGGTGCATCTGCACCATTCCGTTGTCGATCCTCGCGAAAATTCCCATGAACGTCAGCGAGAAAATGCAGACAGCGATACGAACGCCGAGCTATCTCGGCTCGGTGAAAATCGGTCTGCAATTCAACCGCCGTTTCTGGGAAGACGACGACCGCATCTACGGCGGCATCAGCCTGACGGACTTGCCGATCCAACAGATTTCGTATCCGAGTCACGGCATGAATCAGGGCGGCAAAGGCGTGCTGCTCGGCGGTTACATCTGGGATGTGAATTCGTTCGAGTTCGCCTCGATGTCCCCGGCCGATCGCGTGCGCAAGGCCGTCGAGTTCGGCGCGCAAATTCATCCGCAATACCTGAAGGAATTCGAAAACGGAATTTCCGTCGCGTGGCACCGCGTTCCGTTCGTGAACGGCTGTTTCGCGCTGTGGACCGATCCGCAACGCGAAGCGCATTTCGACGATCTGTGCCAGATCGACGGACGCATCGTTCTCGCCGGCGAACATGCTTCGTATCTGCCCGCGTGGCAGGAAGGCGCGGTAACATCCGCGCTCGATGCGATTTCGCGCCTGCATCGCCGCGCCGCAACCAGCGCGTGAATGTCATGACGATCTCATCCGCACGATTCTTCGCGCTCGTTTTGTCATTCGTGACAACGACGAGTTTCGCCGACGACCTGCCGCCGTTTTCGCACGGCTCCTCATTCAGCACGGCCGGAAAATTCGTCCAGACCGACGGCGCCATGCTCTATCGCGCCATCTGTCAGGGCTGCCATATGCCCGACGCGCACGGCGCGAAAGGAGCGGGCGAATATCCCGCGCTCGCGGCGAACCCGAAACTCGCCGCCGCCGCTTTTCCCGCGACGCGCGTCTTGGGCGGCTGGCTCGGCATGCCGTCGTTCGCGGCGAACTTATCCGACGATCAAGTGGCGGCAGTCGTCAATTACGTGCGCACGCATTTCGACAATCACTACACCGATACGCTGACCGCCGCCGATGTCGCGCGGCTGCGCGCCGCCTTCCAGCAAGGAGCGAACCCGTGAAAACACATTGTTTACAAATACACTTTTTAATGTTTGCCGCAATTTTTGCGTCGTTCGCGATCACCGCGTCGGCCACCGACGTCATCCGTCAAAAGATCCCGAATTCGGATTTTCCGATCGCGCAGGCCGTCGAGATTCCGTCCGGCAACGCGCTCGTGTTCGTGAGCGGCGTCGGTCCCGACGTGGCCGACAAGACCGCGGCGAAAGACAGCACCGCCGCGTTCGGCGACACGAAAACGCAAACGACCAGCGTGCTGACCAAAATCGACGCCACGCTGAAATCGCTCGGCCTGAGCATGAAGGAAGTCGTGAAGATGCAGGTCTTCCTCGTCGGCGATCCGCAAAACGCCGACAAGATCGATTTCACCGGCTTCATGGACGGCTACAAGAAATTCTTCGGTACCGTGGACCAGCCAAACCTGCCCGCGCGCTCAGCGATGAAAGTAGCCGGCCTTGCCGTGCCGGGATGGCTGATCGAAATTGAAGTCACCGCGGTTCGCGCGGAGACGAAGAAGCCATAATCACGCGTCCGATTTAGGCGACGGCTTCGGCTGTTCTTTTTTCTCGGCCGGCTTCGCGTCGGCCTTTTTCGTCTCGGTCGGTTTCGTTTCGCCCGCGCTGGACGACGATTCCGGCTTGCTCTCGGTTTTGGCGTTGTCGGCGAGATTGCGTTTCTTGTCGCCGTCTTTCTTGAAGTCGGTTTCGTACCAGCCGCTGCCGGCCAGCCGGAACGACGGTGCCGTCACGAGCCGCTTCACGGTCGGCTTGCCACATTCCGGACACGTTTCAGGATCGGAATCGGAAAGCTTCTGCAAGCGGTCGAAACGGTTGCCGCAGGTGCTGCATTCGAATGCGTAAATCGGCATGGCTTTGCAATCAAGAAAAGACAGGATCAGGCCGCCTACTATGCGACCGCGCCGTCGAATTGCAAGTCTCACGGCCGTCGTTCGGACGGCCGTGGACTTTCAGCGCGCTAGAAATCGTACGTCGCGCGGATGCCGAGCGTTCGCGGCTGGATCGGAATGATGTACGTCGTGCCGCCGCAGATGGTCGGCTGACATTCCGCGTAACGCGCAATCTGCCCGCGATTGTCGAATGTGTTTTTAAGATACGCATCGAACGACCACTGGTTGTATTTGACGCCAGTGGAGAGATCGACGGAACCATAACCGGGCAAATCGCCGAGAATGCTGTTCTCGAGATCACGCAGGTCGCTGCGCCGTCGCCCGACGCCGAACGCGGCCGCCTGCACGTACGCCTGCTGGCCCCAGATGTCGAAGTTGTAGCGCGCGGTGAGGTTGCCTTTTATTTTCGGCGTGATCGGTAGTTCCGTTCCTTTCGCCGCGAGTGGATCGGCGCAGTCGGTGATCGGGTTGTCGTTGGCATCCAGCGTGCCGCAGTAGTTCTCCGTCAGGCTGGCGTGATAGACGGCTAAACCCGCCGAGACGACGAGGTTGTACGTCGCGGCCCACGCAAGCTCGGACTCGGCACCGCGAATCCGCGCCTGGTTGGCGTTGCGGATTTCGGTGAGGCCGTTCGCGCCGACGACGGCGAACTGGAAGTCCTTCCATTTCTCCTCGAACACCGCGCCGTTCCAGCGAAGATGATCGTCGAGCCACGACGTTTTCCAGCCAGCCTCGTAGTTGTCCAGGAAGTCGGCCTGATACGGCGGGAGTGTTCCGCGGCGGTTGATGCCGCCCGGTCGGAAACCTTCCGAATAGGTCGCGTAAATCATCTTGCTGTCGTCGAACTTGTAGGTGAGGTTACCTTTGGAGATGTGATCGCTCTGCGTCACTTTCTTGTCGAACTCGGTGCACGGCGCGCCTTCGAACGGTGGCGATCCGGGCGGGCACGTTGCTTCGCCTTCGCTCGAACTGTATCCGGCCGCGTATCCGAAAAATCCCTTGAGACTGTTTTCGGTGTGGAAGAAGCGCGCGCCGGCCGTGGCGGAGAGCTGGTCGGTGATGTCGAACGTCATCTCGCCGAAGGCCGCGTAGTCGTCGTCGTAGCGTTTCTGCCGCGTCAGCCAGATCGTATTCGGATAGCCGGTGACCGATATGTCCGAACCGAGATTGTTGATCAGGTAATCCTGAAAAATGTCATGCGACTGCTTTTCGTCGAACACGCCCGCGACGAAATGCAACCGATAGTCCTTCGGCGATGATATGCGCAGTTCGTTGCTGGTTTTGCGGTACTGATCCGCAGCGTGGATGTACTGACTCGGATCGATCAGATTTCCGGCGTTGTCGTGGATATACGCGCCATAGCCGTACAGCGTGTCGTACCAGAACGAGTAATCGGCGTAATCCTGATCGTAGTGATCGCTGCGATTCAGATGCGCGCCGCTATACACGAGATCGAAATTGCCGATCTTGCCTTGTACCGTCAGCGCCGATTGCACCCAGCGATCCACGGAATCTTCCGGAAATCGGTGCGACACTGCGAGATCGCCGACGCTCGGATCGTACGCGTACAAACCGTTGACGTGCGCGTCCTGCGCCATCACCGTCGGCGTGATCGACCAGTTCTCGTTGAGATCGATCTTCAGCGCCGCGCGGCCGCCGCGCGTGTTCGCGGTGTTGTAATTATCATGCACGGCATTCGCGTTGTTGACGGTAATCCCCGAGGACGGAAACGTACGCTCGCCGAATACATTGTCGATATAACCCGCGTCGCGCTTGTCGTACGCGACGACGCGCAACGCGATCGACGAACTCAGCGGAACGTTGACGTAGCCTTCGGTGATGTACCCCGTTCCGCCGTTGTCGACCGAACTCAGTTCCTGCGACACGCTCGCTGAAAACGCCGTCGGATCGGGTTTGTTCGTGATGATGCGAATCGTGCCGGCTTCCGAACTCGCGCCGTACAGCGTGCCCTGCGGACCGGCCAGCGCCTCGATGCGCTGCACGTCGTAGATGTGCGGATCGATCGCGCCGACGGCGGTGGTGATCGGTTGTTCGTCCAGATAAATGCCGACGCTCGGTTGCGGACCGGAATGGTTGCCGTTGCTTCCGGATTCGACGCCGCGCATCGAAATCTGTCCGAAGCCCGGCGAATACGCGCCTTGGGACGAACTCGTGGCCACCATCGGCAACAGCTTGGTCCAGTCGGAAACGTCAGAGACGTTCATCTCGGTCAGTTTGTCGGTGGTGAGCACGTCCATGCTGATCGGCACGGACTGCAGGTTTTCCACGCGCTTTTGCGCGGTGACGTTGATTTCGCCGAGCTGCTGCGCCTTGTTCTGGTCCGTACCGGCCGACGACGCGGAACCGCTTTGCTGCGGATCGGCGTCAGGGCCCGCGTCGGCGAATACCGGCGCGAAGCACGCGAAGTGAATCGCCGCGGCCAGCGGCAGTTTGGTCAGAGCGGCGCGCCGGACGCGTTGCAAATTGCTGATCGTTCTTTTCATGGATGACTTCTCCCCGAGTCGAGCCAATGAGGTTTCGGATACACAATTTTATTTGTATACAAACGCCTTCCTAGGCGGCCGCAACGTTTCCTCCGTCGATGTTTTCGAGCGCGGTCCGCAACGGGCCGAGCCAGGGTTCGTAGTGGCGCCATTGACCGACGCCGCTGGTGTAAATCGGTTGCCGCACTTGTTCGGAACTGGCCGTGCGCACCGGGCGATCGTTCTCGAAGAAACGCAGGCATGCCGCGGCGAACGGAAGGCCGCAATAATCGAGAAGCCGGTGTATTTCCGATTCGGTATTCGCGACCATCGATTCGTAGTTCGCGCGATGGATTCGTCCGGGCAGCACGGTGTCGAAGTGCGCCATCATCGCGACGTAATCAGCGTAGTAGCGCGCGAGATCGTCGAGGCTGTAGGCGAAATTTTGTCCGCGCGCGAAGTGTTGCTTGAAGATCGAGAAACAGCAGGCCATCGGCTGACGTCGCGCATCGATGATCTTCGCGTTGGGCAGCGCCAGATGGATCAAACCGATATGCGCGAAGTTGTTCGGCATTTTGTCGATGAAAAACGGACGGCCGAGCTTGCGATGCACGCGCGTGCGTTCCAGATAATGCTCCCCGAGTTCGCGCAGATCGTCCGCGCTCATGCAGGCCAGCATGTCGTGATACGTCGCCGATTTCTCGCCGCCGGCGTGCTTGAGCGCGCGCGTCATCGATGTGATTTCCGGCAGCTCCATAGTGCCTTCCACCTGCGGATGGCTCGCCAGGATTTGCTCGATCAGCGTCGAACCGGCGCGCGGCAAGCCGACGATGAAGATCGGCGCGGGGTGTAAATTTCGCGCGCGCGCGCGAAGCGGCGCGTCGTCTCGTTCGCGCTGTACGGCACGCGTTTCAAGCGCAGCGCGTTTCCCGCCGCGTAATGACTGAATGATCGTTCATACTCGCGGCGATCTTCCAGACTTTTCCCGAGCGCGAAATCCAGATGCAGGCGATGTTCGTCATAGAGATCCGTGCGCGCCAGCGAGTTTCGCATGATCTGTATCTGCGCATCGCTGAACCGGAACGTCTTCAGATTGGCGAGACTCCAATAGGCTTCGCCAAATGCCGGATCGAGTTCGGTGCATTTTGTGTACGCCGCGATAGCACGTTCGTTTTGACCCGCCGTTTTCAAAGCGTGGCCGAGACTCAACCAGACGTGCGCCTGCTGCGGAAATTCGCGCAGCAACGCGTCGTAGATGTCGATGGCGCGTTCGTACTCGCCGATGCGGCACAACACGGCCGCTTTCAGATTTCGGCTGGCCGGCTCCGCCGGATTTGCGCGCAGAAGCGTTTCCAGTTCGGCGAGCGCGCGCGCCGGCTTGTTGTTCCGGTGCAAGACGATCGCGTAGTTGTGCCGCGCCTCATGAAAATCCGGCGCGAGTTCCAGACAGCGTTCGAGCAGATGTTCCGCGTCCTCGCCACGATCGAGCCGCATCGCGAGTTCCGACATCATGCGGATCGCAACGACATCGGTCGGTGCCTGCTTCAAATGCTGGCGCAATCGCGATTCGGCTTCACTTATACGATTGGCATGCAGCGCCGCGCCTGCGGCCATCAGCGTCGGATCGTGGATCGCATACTGGACGTGTTTGAGATAGGCCGACGCCGCGGCGCTTCGATCACCGGTTTCATCGAGAAGATCGGCGAGCGCGCGCCATAGCTGGGGCCGTTTCGGATCGCTCGCCGCAGCCGCACTCAGCCGCGCCACGGCGGCGTGAGGTGACTGCAATTCCCCGGCGGCAACAGCCATGCGTCATCCAACGAACGTTGGACTGAAGAATACGAGCTTTGCTGCGATGCCGCAATATGAAAAACCGATGACAATCGGACAAGAGAAGCGGCGCATTCGGACGTCGCGCCGCTTTCCGTTTTACGTAGTGGCGAATGCCAGATGTCCGCCTTGCGTGTCGACCGCGATGCGATCGCCCGGCTGGAATTTCCCTTCCAAGATTTCTTTCGCCAGCGGATTTTCCAACTGCTGCTGGATCGCCCGCTTCAGTGGCCGCGCCCCGTACACCGGATCGAATCCGACATTCCCGAGCAGGTCGAGCGCCTTGTCCGACAGCGTCAGCGTGAGCTGCCGCTCGGCCAGACGCTTGGCGAGATAGTCCGTCTGGATGCGCGCGATCGTTCGGATCTGCGATTTTTCAAGCACGCGGAATACAACGATCTCATCGAGCCGATTGATGAACTCCGGACGAAAATGCGCCTGCACCACGCCCATCACCGACGCTTTCATTTGTGTGTATTCGGCTTCCGAATCGCCACCGTTTTCCTGGATGAACTGCGAGCCGAGATTCGACGTCATGACGATCACCGTGTTGCGGAAATCGACGGTGCGCCCTTGACCATCGGTGAGGCGTCCGTCGTCGAGCACCTGCAGCAGGACGTTGAACACGTCGTGGTGCGCCTTCTCGACTTCGTCGAGCAAAATCACGCTGTACGGACGGCGCCGCACCGCTTCGGTCAGATAGCCGCCTTCCTCGTAACCGACGTATCCCGGCGGCGCGCCGATCAGACGACTCACGGAATGTTTTTCCATGAATTCGCTCATGTCGATGCGCACCATGGCTTCGGTCGAATCGAACAGGAATTCGGCCAGCGCTTTGCACAGCTCCGTTTTGCCGACGCCGGTCGGACCGAGAAACAGAAACGAACCGTTCGGACGATTCGGATCGGACAAACCCGCGCGCGAACGCCGGATCGCATCCGACACCGCGCGTACCGCTTCGTCCTGGCCGACGACGCGCTTATGCAGCGCATCTTCCATGCGCAGCAATTTCTCGCGTTCGCCTTCGAGCATCTTGGTGACCGGAATGCCGGTCCAGCGCGCGACCACTTCGGCGATTTCCTCCGCCGTCACGCGCTGCTGCAACAGCGTGAAGCCTTTCGCTTCGGTTTCCTGCGCGGCGGCGAGCTGTTTTTCCAATTGTGGAATTTTCCCATATTGGATTTCTGCCACTTTTGCCAAATCGCCTTGTCGCTGCGCCATTTCAATTTCGGAACGCGCCTGCTCGATTTGTTCCTTGATCTTCGTGGTCCCCTGCACGACCGCTTTTTCGGCTTTCCAGACTTCGTTCAAATCCGAGAATTCGCGATCGAGTTTCGCAATGTCCGCTTCCAGGTCGGCCAGACGTTGCTGCGATTCCTTGTCCTTCTCTTTCTTCAGCGCTTCGCGCTGGATCTTGAGCTGGATGAGCCGGCGTTCCAACCGGTCGAGTTCCTCCGGCTTCGAATCGATTTCCATGCGGATGCGCGACGCGGCTTCGTCCATCAGGTCGATGGCCTTGTCCGGCAGTTGGCGATCGGCGATGTAGCGGTTCGACAATGTCGCTGCCGCAACGATGGCCGGATCGGTGATCTCCACGCCGTGATGCACGGCATAGCGTTCTTTCAATCCGCGCAGGATCGCGATCGTATCTTCCACGCTAGGCTCGCCGACGAACACTTTCTGGAAACGGCGTTCGAGCGCGGCGTCTTTCTCGATGTATTTCCGGTATTCGTCGAGCGTGGTCGCGCCGATGCAATGCAGCTCGCCGCGCGCCAGCGCCGGCTTGAGCATGTTGCCCGCGTCCATCGATCCTTCGGCTTTGCCCGCGCCGACCACCGTATGCAGCTCGTCGATGAAAAGGATGACGTTGCCCTCCTCTTTCGCGAGATCCTTCAGCACCGCTTTCAGACGCTCTTCGAATTCGCCGCGAAATTTCGCGCCGGCGATCAAGGCGCCCATGTCGAGCGACAGCACGCGCCGATTGCGCAGACCTTCCGGCACTTCGTGATTGACGATGCGCTGCGCGAGACCCTCGACGATAGCGGTTTTGCCAACGCCCGGTTCGCCGATCAACACCGGATTGTTCTTGGTGCGACGCTGTAGCACCTGAATCACGCGGCGGATTTCCTCGTCGCGTCCGATCACCGGATCGAGCTTGGATTTTTCCGCGCGCGCGGTGAGATCGATGGTGTATTTCTCCAGCGCCTGACGCTGCTCTTCCGCGCTTTCGCTTTCCACTTTTTCACCACCACGCATTTTGTCGATCGCCTGTCCGATGGCCGCTTTCGTCGCGCCGGCGCTTCTTAGCGCATCGCCGAGGTCACCTTTGTCGTCGAGCGCCGCGAGCACGAACAGTTCGCTCGCAATGAAACCATCGCCGCGCTGTTGCGCGAGTTTGTCCGTGACGTTGAGCAACCGGTTCAGCTCATTCGACACATTGATAGTGCCTTCCTGTCCTTTGACCGATGGCAATTTGTCGAGCGCCTGACCGAGTCGCGTGCGCAACGCGGCCACGTTGGCGCCGGCTTGCGCAAGCAACGGCGTTGTCGATCCGCCGTGCTGATCGAGCAGTACCGTCATCACATGAACCGGTTCGAGCATGTTGTGATCGCGCATCACCGCAAGCGATTGCGCATCGGCCAACGCCTGCTGGAAACGCGAGGTGAGTTTGTCCATTCGCATGTGAGTTCGATCCCGAATTGGAAGCGGCCGCAACGGCCGCAGATGGCTCTGTTATGCGGTCGGCAGACGCTTTTTCAAGCAAACCGCACGATCAATTTCGCAGGAAACGATCGGCCTCGGATGGGTCCGGCAGATAGCAGGTTTCGCGCTGCCCGAACCAGCGGTATCGACGTTTGGCGACAGCGCGGTACACCGCATCGCGCAAAGGTCGCGGCATCAGCCAAGCCGTGGCGGCGAGCGCCGACCACGCACCACCGAACGATCGGAGCACGCGGATCATCGCTGCGCTCTCGGTATACGCGCGTTGCCCATCGAACAAGAGCACGCTCGCCGGTTGCGAGGCGTCCAGACCATTCGATGCCATCAGTTGCGCGCCGGCCGGCGACTGTGTCGTCGCGAAGCGGAATCGTTTGGCATGGTCATGTCGCAGAACGAATTGCACGCTGCGGCTACACAGCATGCAAACGCCGTCGAAAACGAGAATCGGTCCGTCATTCGACATCGAGCCATCCTCGATAGTGAACGAGCAAACCGACGATCGGCAGTTCGGCGCGCACGTCGAAATGGTAGCGGCCATCACGTTCGGACTCGCGCGCGACGACGCCGCGAAACATCCGCGCGGGCAGCCGAATGCCGAGTGCGCTGACGCGTTCGACACGCCACGTCAGTTCGCCGTCGTGCACGTCGAGGCGAAAACCGAAGGTTGTCAGTCCGAGTTTTTCGCGCAACAGACCGTTCGCGTCCCAAAGCTGCGATGGCATCGCGTGATCGGCGAACATGCGCGTCCAGCGTTCGCCCTTCATCGTAGGCTCGATGCTGACGCGCAGCGACTGATCGGTTTTGCTCGATGGCAAGCGCGTTGCTGCGCCCATCAAACGCGACAGCAAACCGGTTCCGCGTTCGACGTCCGCGCGGCCGTCATACGTGTGCGATGTCGAGCGCGCATGCAGCCTGCGAACGCGCGATGGCAATTCGTCGAAGCGAGGACCGAGCAATCGCGCGAATAACGTCGCCATATTCAGCGCCGATCGAACCAGATCAAACTGGCAAAGCGCCCGCTGCGTTGGCCGTCGCGCCGATACGAATAGAAACGCGCGTCGCGAAGGGTGTCGAAATCGCCGCCGTAGACGCGCTCGACTCCGACCGACTGCAATCGTTGGCGAACCAGCGCGTACAAATCGCAATGCCAATGAGCCAGACGTGTCGCCGTGAATGCGCGCGATGCGTCGGACGTGTGTTGGGCGAACGCGTTGCGCACGTCGTCGCCGACTTCGTACGACGCCGCGCCAATCGCCGGCCCCAGCCACGCGAGCAGGCCGCGTGGCGACGTGCGCAATCGTCGTACGGTCGATTCGACGATTCCCGCCGAAAGCCCCCGCCAGCCGGCGTGGATCACGGCGACTTCGCTGCCATCGTCGGCGCACAGCAGGATCGGCAAGCAATCCGCGGTGAGAATCGCAAGGACGATATTCGGCTGCGTCGTGAACGCCGCGTCGGCTTGCTGTTCGCTGTCGAAAATTTCTTCGGTGATGCGCAGGCTTCGATCGCCGTGAACTTGCTGCAACCAGCGCGGAGCGGTGGGCAAACCCAGTTCGCGAACAAGGCGATCGCGATTGGCGCGCACGTCGGTTTCGTCATCGCCGCTGCGCAGACCGAGATTGAATGCGTCGTACGGCGGGTTCGACTGGCCATGCATGGTTCGTGTGGTGACGAACGCGTGCACACATTCGGGTGCCGGCCAATCTGGACGGATCGGGCGCTCGCTCAACGCGCCGGACTCGCCTGGAGCGTGTCGTCGCGCAAGGCGGCGATGAGGCGTTGCATATCGTCCGGCAGTTCCGCGGTCACGCTCACCGTCTGTTTCGTGCGCGGTTGTTCGAACTCGAGTTTCTCGGCGTGCAAGGCTTGTCGTTTGAATTCGCGCATCGCTTCGGCGAGTTGTGGCGTGGCGCCTTTCGGCAATTTCAGTCCGCCACCATAAAGCGAATCGCCGATCAGTGGATGCCGTACGTGCGCCATGTGCACGCGGATCTGATGGGTGCGTCCGGTTTCGAGTCGGCATTCGATCAGCGTGTGCGCGCGAAACCGTTCGCGCACGCGGTAATGCGTGACCGCGGGTTTCCCCGCCGGCTGCTCGACGACCGCTTGACGAATGCGATCGCGCGGATGCCGGCCGATGGGTTCGTTGACGCTGCCGCCCGCGATCATCGGCCCGTAAACGACGGCGACGTATTGCCGATGAACGTCGCGCGCCTGCAATTGTTCGACGAGCGACGCGTGCGCGGGGAGCGTGCGCGCGACGACCATCACGCCGGACGTATCTTTGTCGAGCCGATGCACGATGCCCGCACGCGGGATTTCCGCCAGCCGGGGATCGAAATGCAGCAGCGCGTTCTGCAACGTACCGCCCGCCTGGCCGGCACCCGGGTGGACGACGAGACCGACGGGCTTGTTGATGACCAGCACATCGTCGTCTTCGTAGCGAATGTCGAGCGCGATCGATTCGGGCGCCATCGGCACTTCCTGCGTCGACTGCGCGCGCACGACCACTTCTTCGCCGCCGTTGACGATCTGGCGCGCCGCCGGGATTTCACCGTCGAGAAGCACGTCGCCGGATTTGATCCACTGCGTGAGACGTGAGCGCGAATAGTCGGGAAACAGTTCCGCCAGTGCCCGATCCAGGCGCAGTCCGGCCGCTTCGGGCGGGATACGCGAGGTCAATGTTTGGACGGGCTGGTTCATGGCGGCTGAATGCGATCTGGCTGAATGACCGCGCAAATTATGGGCGGCGGCGGATTTCCGCTATTATCGCCAATCTGTCCGTGAAAGCGCGCTGTCCAATGCAAGTTTTGCCCATACGATTGTCGTCTGCGTTGAAAGTTGTTTTGCTCGTTCTCATCGTTCTTGCCAGCGGTTGCAGCTTGTTCAAGCGTCACCGCCAGGACGATGCGGAAGTGTTTCCCGTCGAACAGATGTACGCGACGGCGCACGAAGCGATGGTCGCCGAGAATTACTCGCGTGCGATCCATTACTACCAGCGCCTGGTCGCGCGGTTCCCGTTCGGTCCATACACAGAACAGGGCACACTCGACCTGGCTTACGTCGAATACAAAACCGATAAGCAGGACGACGCGTACTCCACCGTCAACCGCTTCATCAAGACATATCCGACGCACAAGCACGTCGATTATGCGTTTTACCTGCGCGGCCTGATCAATTTCGATCGCGACAAGGGCTTCCTCGATCGCTATGCGAATCAGGACATGACCAAACGCGATCAGGGCAATACGCTGCAGTCGTTCCAGGATTTGAGCGAACTGGTGACGCGTTTCCCGAACAGCCGCTACGCGCCCGACGCGCGCCAACGCATGATTTATCTGCGCGACAATCTTTCGCGCGCGCAGATCGAAGTCGCCGAGTTCTATCTGAAACGCGGCGCTTACGTGGCTGCGGTCAACCGCTCCAAGGAAATTCTCAGCAAATACCAGCGCACGCCGGCCGCCGGCGACGCGCTCGCGGTGATGGTGCTCGCGTACAAGGCACTCAATCAGCAACAACTGGCCGACGACACCGAACGCGTTCTGAAGCTCAACTATCCGGACCATCCGTATTTCAGCGGTCACTTCCCACAGAACGAACACTGGTGGGGACGCATGGTGCCGTTCCGTAG
>CAZZYA010000062.1:0-271 GCA_964658115.1 uncultured Rudaea sp.
CGCGCCGGTTCGATGCTGATGGCCGCCGCGATGAAGTTCGATGGCGCGTTTCAGCTTCGACTTTAGGCTCGCGAAGTCGCTCAACGGCTGGAGTTCGTGCAAAATATATCGAACATAGCGAGCGAAGGTTTTTGAGGATGAAAACAGCTCAGGCGGCCGCGTCTCGATGAACGCTGCGCCGACAGACGCGGATTTTTTTGGCGACGGCGGGGAAACCGGCGCGCTGATTCGATCGTTCGCGTGGGAACGTACGTCGCTTGGCCCGCTGTCG
>CAZZYA010000062.1:281-16107 GCA_964658115.1 uncultured Rudaea sp.
GGGAGCAGACGTCACTCGGGCCCATTGCGGCGTGGCCGCAAAGTTTGAAGACGGCGACCGCATTGCTGGTTCATTCGCCCGTGCCCATCGTGATGCTGTGGGGTCACGACGGTTACATGCTTTATAACGACGCCTATTCCCGATTCGCGGGATCGCGCCATCCGACATTGCTCGGCTCGAAAGTACGCGAAGGCTGGCCGGAAGTCGCCGACTTCAACGACAACGTCATGCGCGTTTGCTTGTCCGGCCAAACGCTGGCGTATCGCGATCAAGAATTGACGTTGAATCGCAGTGGCCGCGCCGAACAGGTCTGGATGAATCTGGACTATTCGCCGGTTCTCGACGAAAGCGGGAAACCGGCTGGCGTCGTCGCTATCGTTGTCGAAACCACGCAGCGCGTGCTCGCAGACCGATTGCTAGCCGCGCAGCACGAACGCTTGCGCAGCATGTTTGAGCAGGCGCCGGGCTTCATGGCGTTGCTGGATGGTCCGGATCATGTCTTCACGTTGGTCAACGAATCGTACGTGGAGCTGGTGGGTGCTCGCGAACTCGTCGGGAAATCCATTCGCCAAGCACTTCCGGAAATCGAGAGTCAGGGATATCTGGAACTGCTGGATCGCTGTTTCCGCAATAGCGAACCGATTGTGGGCCAATCGCAGAAAGTCGAGTTCAAACGAAAAAACGGTGAAGTCGAAACGCATTTTGTCGATTTCATTTATCAGCCGATCCAGGACAGTCAGGGAAAAACAACCGGAATCTTCGTGCAAGGATCGGATGTCACCGAGCGCAAGGAAGCCGAGGACAAACTAAACGCGCTCAATGCGACGCTCGAGCAGCGCGTGCGGGAACGCACGACCGAATTGCACAACGTGCAAACGTTTTATACCTACTCGGCGGAATGCCATGCCGTTCTGACGCGGCGTGCGGACGGACAGTTTCAATACGACGAGATAAATCCGGCCACACTGCGCCTCTACGGCAAAACCCGCGAGGAAGTCATCGGCCACACGACGACCGAAGTGCTAGGCACCGAAGCCGCGCGCGAATTGGAAAAATACCTGTCGGAAAGCGACCGCGACGGAACCCAGCGTCGCTACGTCCGAAAGCAAAACGCCACCACGCTGGAAGCGGTGGCAACACCCATCCCGGTCGAACCTGGAGAACCGCGCCGGCTCGCGGTGACCGCGCGCGACATCAGCGATCAGCAAAATCTCGAATCGCAGCTTCGGCAGGCGCAGAAAATGGAAGCGGTGGGTCAGCTTACCGGCGGCCTCGCGCACGACTTCAACAATTTGCTCGCCGGCATCATGGGAAGTCTGGAACTGCTGTCGACGAAAATCGAGCAGGGGAAACTCAGCGATGTCGAGCGCTATCTGTCTGTCGCACTAAGCGCGGCGAAACGAGCGGCGTCGTTGACGCACCGTTTGCTGGCGTTCTCCCGGCGGCAGACGCTCGATGCCAAAGTGGTCAACATCAATCGGCTCATCAGCGGCATGGCGGAATTGATCCGGCGTACCGTCGGCCCACAAATCGAGGTCGAAGTCGTGAACGCATCGGATTTATGGATGTCGTTCGTTGACGTGGGTCAACTCGAAAGCGCGCTGCTCAACTTGTGCATCAACGCAAGAGATGCGATGCCGACCGGCGGCCGCATTACGATCGAAACGTGCAACCGCTGGATCGACGCGAAGTCCGCGCGAAAACACGATGTCGTCGCGGGCCAGTATATTTCCATGTGCGTCAGCGACACCGGCACCGGCATGCCGCCGGATGTGGCGGCGCGCGCGTTCGATCCATTCTTCACCACCAAGCCGATGGGAATGGGCACGGGATTGGGTTTGTCGATGGTGTATGGATTCGCAAAACAATCCGGCGGGCAGGTCCGCATCTATTCGGAAGTCGGACAAGGAACGATGGTCTGCGTCTATTTGCCGCGACTGATGAATGCGACAAGCGCCGATGAAAGCATTGCCGCCATAGATCACGCGGCATCGACGGGCAACGCCACCGGTACCATCCTCGTTGTGGATGACGAAGCCAGCGTCCGCATGATCATGTCGGAGGTCTTGAGCGGGCTCGGCTATAAAGTACTGGAAGCGCACGACGGCATCAGCGCGCTTCGTATTCTCGATTCCGAAACGCATCTGGATTTACTCGTGACGGATGTCGGCCTCCCCGGCGGAATGAACGGGCGTCAAATCGCCGATGCCGCGAAAGTGAAGCGGCCGCATCTGCGTGTGCTTTTCGTAACGGGTTACGCGGAGAACGCCGCGATCGGCAACGGATTCATCGGCGACGGCATGCAAGTGCTGACCAAGCCGTTTCCCCTCGATGAGTTCGCGCAGCGCGTCAAGACCATGCTGTAGGCACAGCGTCGGCGGCGAGCGGGGTGAAATCGCGCGCTCGATGCCGTAATGTCAGCCGGCGCATGCATCGCTCGGCCAGCGGCTTCATGAACGGGGAGGCGCGACTGCAATGAGTGAAATCGAGAAGCTGCCCGGCCTCGCGCCAGCGGAACCGACCGTCGATCTCATTCGCCGCGTTCGCGACGGCGACACGGGCGCTCGCGAGCAACTTCTCAAACGATTTTTGCCGGCGTTGCGCCGCTGGGCCCATGGACGACTGCCGCGCCAGATCCGCGACCTCAACGACACCGACGATCTCGTGCAAGTGACATTGCTCCGTTCGCTGGCGCGGTTGGATCAGTTCGACAGCGCCGGACCTGGCGCATTTCTCGGTTATCTGCGGCAAGCGTTGCTGAATCAGGTGCGCGATGAAATCCGGCGTCATCAGCGCCGTCCCGAGCATACCGAGATCGATGTCGAAACCGGCGATGCGGACGCGCAAACGCCGATCGAGCAACTGGTGGGCAGCGAGCGCGTCCGCGCGTATGAAGACGCGCTCGCCGCGTTGCCCAAACATCAGCAGGGGTTGATCGTCATGCGCATCGAATTCGGTATGAGTTATCCGGAAATCGCCGCCGAAGTCGGCAGCGCGCCGGACACCGTGCGTATGTCGGTTGCGCGCGCGATTCTGCAGTTGTCGCGCAAAATCGGCGCGGAATAGGCGTCGATACGGTCACCACGTGTTCGGTTCGACGATCGACGACGTTTAAAGTGGTGAGACTCTCGTAATAAAAGCCGGATCGCGCCGATGATTTCTCCAACCACCCAGGCCAGCGCGCAACTCGAAAAGCTGGCCGCGCGCATTGCCGACGACGAACCCGTCGATTGGCGCACCGAAGCCGAAGGCATTCGCGCGGACAACGATCCGGCGCTGGAAGGACTGCGCGAAATCGAGCAGGTGGTGAACGCGTTTCGTCACGTTCAGTTGTCGACCGGACGCGAAATGCCGCGCACAAGCCGTTTCCAATTCGGGCATCTGGCCGTGATCGAACCGCTCGGCGCAGGCACCCAAGGCGACGTTTGGCGCGCCTACGATCCGCTGCTCGATCTCGACGTCGCACTGAAATTGCGCAAGGTCGATTCCGGCGTTTTGTCGCACCAGTTTCTCGAAGAAGCGCGCCGCCTCGCGCGCGTGCGCCAGGCGAACATCGTCAGCGTATACGGCGCGGCTGTGCACGACGGGCGCGCGGGTTTGTGGACGGAACTCATTCGCGGTACCTCATTGTCGCAACTGCTGACCGAACATGGAGCGTTCCCGGCGGACGAAGTGCGCGGCATCGGACTCGATCTTTGTCACGCACTCACCGCGGTGCATCGCCACGGGCTGCTGCACGGCGACCTCAAACTCGAAAACATCATGCGCGAAGTGTCCGGCCGCATCGTGCTGATGGATTTCGGCGCGGCGCGCGAACTCGATGACACGCAAACATCCGTCATCTCCGGCTCACTGCAATATCTCGCTCCGGAAATTCTGCGCGGCGGCGCGCCATCGATTTCCGGTGACATCTATGCGCTCGGCGTCGCGTTGTTTCGATTGCTCACGGGCGTTTATCCCTACGCCGCGAACGATCTTGCGGAATTGCTTACCGCGCATGACAACCGTGAGCGACTGAGCCTTCGAAAACTGCGTCCCGATTTGCCAGGGTCGCTCGCGCGTGTCGTCGAAAGCGCGCTCGCTATCGAACCGTCGCGTCGCAGCGCGGACGCGATGGCGTTCGCGGCGGCGCTGTCGCAGCCCGCGGCGAAGTCGGCATCCGGGTGGCGCGGCATCGGCGTCGCCGCCGTCGCGGCAGCGATCGTCGCGATCGTCGTCAGTGTGATTTACGGATACATCCGAAGCGGTAGCGACTGGCAGACCGACGTCGCTTTCTATCGCGTCGACGGCCGGACAAGCAGCGCGCTCGCCGACGGCGCTTCGATCAAGGTTGGCGATCGCCTGTCGCTCTCGTTCCGCAACAGCGCGCCGGCGTACGTCTACGTTTTCGACGATGACGGATCGGGAGAAGCGGCGGTTCTGTTTCCGCTGTCCGGCATCGAACCGTCGAATCCGCTGTCCGCGGAAACGACATATCAATTACCGGGAAAATCCGGATCGCAACTCATGACCTGGCAGGTGAGCAGCAACGCTGAGCGCGAACAGTTCATTGTCATCGCGGCCGATACCGCGCAGCCGCAGCTCGAACGCGCCATCGCCGATTGGCAGCATGCGGCGAAAGCGCCGGCGACGCGCAGTGCGCTCGGTTTGGTTCCCGCACCGGCCGCAACGGATATCTCCAGCGCGTCGTTGAGCGGTGAGCTGGAAAGACTGTCCGCCGATCATTCGCACGTGCGGCGCTGGCGATTCGTCTTTCCGCGCAGCGATGCCGGAGCTCCGCCTCACGTTCAATAGCCGTGCGGTGCCATCATCTGTCAATATCATGCGCTGCCCGGTGCGCCGGCCTGCGGATCTGCAACGTATGCGACTATTGAGTGCGATGGGTCTGGTCGCCGTGCTGTGTCTGACTGGTCCCGGTTCGGCGTCCGCGAAGATGTCGGATTTCGACCGCCGCCTCGACGCGGGCTACATCGAACTCGGACGCGGCAACGTCAACGCCGCCGACGAACTGGCGACCGATCTGCTCGCGCGCACCGAACCCGCTGACCCGCGACGCGCCCGCGTGTTGCAGTTGCAACTCGACGCATGTCTCGCGCGGCACGAACTCGGTAAGCCACATTGCGCGGGTCTGCGGAACGACATCGCTGCCGAGGCGGCGCGCGCGAAATCCAACGCGCTCATGAACCGATTCGAGATCGTCGAGGCGCTCGATGCCGATGACGCCGGCAAGGCGCTCGATCTCGCGCAAACGATTCTCGCCTCGACCGCTGCCGCCGACGTGCCGGAACTGCGCATGCTCACAGCGCGCGCAGCCGCGCAGGTTCCCGGAAAAATGGATATCGCGCGCGAGCAGGCCGTGCTCGCGCTCGCGGCCTGGCAGCCGCGCAGCGGTCCGCAGGCGCGATTGCGTGAGGCGGAATTGCGCTACATCCTGGCAAGCGCCGCGCAAGTGAACGGCAGCCGCAGCGAAGCGTTGTCGCAACTGCAGGCGGGGCTCGCTGTAACCGTCAACGCGTTCGGTGCCGATAGTTCCGAGCGTTTTCGTTTCGATGCCGAACGCGCCGCCGTACTCGTCGAAATGGGACGTTACCGCGAAGCGATCGCCGTACGCGAAGACATGCTCGCGTTCGCGCAAAAACGTTTCGGTGAACGCAGTCTCGAAGCCGCCAAGGCCGAAGGGCATCTTGGCGCCGGCTTGCAGGAAATCGGTGATCACGCCGCGTCGCGCGAGCACTACGAACACGCACTCGCGATCATGGCCGCGCTACCCGATGCGTCGCCGAACGATCGCGCGCTGATTTCGGCCAACTTCGGCAACGTGTTGCAGGAAATGGGCGAGGAACAACGGGCGATCGAGCAATATCGCCTCGCGCTTGCACAGTGGGGCGAAAACGGATCGACGATGCGCGCGCGCGCGGTCGTGTCGGCGAATCTCGGCAATACCGAATTCCGGCTGCAACATTTCGAAGCGGCGATCGAGGATTTCCAGCACGCGCTCGCACTGCGCGAAAAATCCGATGGCAAAGAAAGTCCGGGCCTGGCGTATTCACTCGAAGGACTCGGATCCGCGTCGCTCGCGCTCGAACGTTTCGCGGATGCCGAAAACTATTATCGGCATGCCATCGATGTCCGCCGCAAAGCGTTGGCGCCGAACCATCCGACGCTGGCGCCGCTGTCGTTCGGACTCGCTCTCGCGCGCTGGGGGCAGGGCAACGAGGACGACGCGTTTCGCATCGCCGTGGAAACAGCGATGCATCAGCAGGACATGCTCGCCGCGTTTGCGGCGGACTTTTCCGACCGTCAAAGCGCGGCATATGAGGGTCTGCTGATGCCGGCGACGGCGCTCGCGGTGACGCTCGCGGCGCGCAGCAACGACAGCGCGCGCGTCGCGACGGCGTGGCGACTCGTGATGAACGAGCGAGGCCTCGTCGCGCGCACCGAAACGCATCGCCTCGCCGCGGCGCGTTCGCTCAGCGATCCCGAACTCGCGAAAGCGTTCGCTGCGTGGCGCGAGGCGAACGGCGCGCTGGGCGAGGCGTGGCTGAGCAATCATCCCGACGCCGTGCATCTGGCCGAGTTGAAATCGCAATCCGAACGTGCCGAACGCGCCTTGTGGTCGCACGCGGCTCCGGAGCAGATAAACGCAACGACGGCCACCATCGGCATCGGCGATATCGCGCGCGCATTGCCATCGGATGCTTTGCTCCTCGCCTATACCGAAGGCGTGACGAACAATCCCGCGCGTCAGCTTCGCGCGGGCGACAACCAGGCGCCGGAAGATTGGTATGCGTTCGCGCTACGGCACGACGGCCAGCTTCAGTTGAAGCGCGTCGGCGCCGTCGATGCGTTGACGGCGCGGTTGCGCGAATGGTATCTCGCGCTGCGCGATCCCGATTCGGATCTTGCGCGCATGCGCAACGACGGCACCGCGCTAAGGCAACTTCTGCTCGATCCGTTTACCGGCGAGAAAATCGTGCGTCATCTTTTTCTCGTGCCGGAAGGTGAACTGTACCGCTTGAGTTTCGCCGCGCTGCCGGATGCGCGGCACGGTTACCTCATCGAAAGCGGCACCAGCGTGCATACATTGGCGAACGAATCCGACGTCGTCGCGCGGACGCCCATCGCGGGCGCAGCGACCTTGCTTGCCGGCGCGCCGGCATTTGCTACGACCAAGTCGGATGCGGCGATCACATCGCGGCAATTGTGCGTGCGCGCCACGCAGGATGGATTCTCCGCGATACCCAACGCGGGACGCGAGCTCGACGCGTTGCGCGCGTTGCTGTCGACGTCGACGTCGCAGATCACGATGGTGCGCGGCGCCGACGCGACGAAACAGCACGTGATCGACGCGCTGACACAAGCGAACATCGTGCATCTGGCGACGCATGGTTTCAGTCTCGACGAAAGTTGCGCGGACGCCGCCGGCAGTCGCGGTGTCATGCTCGGTCGCGCGGCGACGACGGATGTGAGCGTCGCCGAATCGACGTCCGTCGTTTCGGGTCTTGCGTTCACAGGCGCCAATCTCGTCAACGGAGAAGAGCCCATCGGCATACTGAGTGCCGGCGAACTGGCGACGCTGGATTTGTCAAAGGTGTCGTGGATCGCGTTGTCGGCCTGCGATTCGGGACTCGGTCCGATCGGTCGCAACGAAGGCGTGTTCGGCATGCGCCGCGCGTTGCGCCTTGCCGGCGCACGTACGGTCATCATGAGCCTGTGGCAAGTGGACGACGCAGCGACCGCGGACTTGATGGAAACGCTTTATCGGCAACGCTTCGTCGCGCATGACGATATTCCCGACGCGATGGCCGCGGCGATGCGTGCCGTCGTCGCGTCACGCCGCGCGGAAGGGAAATCGGATCATCCGTACTACTGGGCCGCGTTCGTCAGCGAGGGCAGTTGGCGCTGATCGTCGCTGCCCTTGTTCGGTTTTGTCCTGCGATGCGTTTTGACAGTGAACTCAAAACGTAACCGGACACATGAGCGCGTTCAACGAAAATTTTTTCGACGACCCGGCACACGCCTACGTGAAATATGCCGCCGCGATCCAGCGTCGCGATGTCGCAGGCGTGCTCGAACGATTGAGTGACGGCTACGGCCGCCACCTGCGTGCCGCGCACGAAAAGGATCGCTTTCCCGCGCTGTTCGAGCTGTGGTGCGAAACCTTTCCGCGACTCATCGGCGTCGTCGCTTACTTCGTCGATGGCGACTGCGCGACCATCGAGATGCTGTTGCAAAGCGACGGCCGTACCGAAACCGGTTATGCCACGCTGGTGCGGCACGCGGCGGGATGGTGCGTGGACTTCGAACGTCGCACCAACGGACTTGCGCGAATTCCGTCCGGCCGCGCGCTGGCGGAGAAAGAACATTCTCTCATCGCGCTGGATTACGACCGCGCGATGTCGCGCGCTTGCACGTATTCCGCGCTGTCCGCCGGGTCGCGTGAAGCGATGATCTGAGCGAATCGCCCGCGCTTCGGAAGCGGATGTTCGGTTCGGCGACGTCCCTACGTTATACGAGTATTCCGCCACGGACTTGCGCTGTGGCGGCAACCGGCGCGCACGACACGCTTGCCGCGCCCACCACGTTTAGGGGAGTTGTCATGAAGTCAGTGCCGACCATGTCCTGGCGCACGCGTTTGAAGCGTTGGATGGGTTTCGTGTTCGTCGCCAGCCTGTCGCTCAGCAGCGCGGCATGGGGCGCGTCGTTCGTCGTGAACACCAGCGGCGACACGTCGGATGCCAGCCCCGGCAACGGCACCTGCGCGGACAGCGGCGGACACTGCAGCCTGCGCGCCGCGATCGAGGAAGGCAACGCGCTCATGGGCGCGACGCGTTTGTCGCCGCACACCATCACGTTCACCGTCCCAGTCGTCAACATTTCGAACGGTTCGTTCCCGACGATGATGGCGCCGTTCGTCATGACAGGGCCGGTTTTCATCAACGGCGCGGGCATGGGCACGCCGCTGACGTGCTTGAGTCTGGCGGACTCCGGTACATCGGGACTCGGGTATTCGAACGGCGCGAACGGATCGATCATTTCGCTCATCTCGATCGGAAATTGCGGCGGCGATGCGATAACCGCGAACGGCCACGGTTATCACTTCTTTTCCAACCACATCGGCGTCGACGTCACCGGCTTGATCAAACTGCCCAACGCCGGCAACGGCATCACGCTTTCCGCGTCGCACGTCTACGGCAACGTCGACACGACCGGCCTCGATTCGTTATTCCAGACGTTCCCACAAATTCCAGTGAACGGCACGGACATTCAGACGTTCGTGCAGAATCTCAGCACGAAATTGGCGACGCTCGATCCGGACACGATCAACCTCAATGTGATTTCCGGCAACTCCGGCGACGGCGTCAACATCCACAGCGAAAATCTCGGCGCGGTATTCGTCACGACCAACATGATCGGTACCGACACGACGGGTTCGATCGCCATCGGCAACGGCGGCGCCGGCGTCAATCTCAACGGCAACACGTTCGGCAACGTGATTTCCGGGAACGTCATCAGCGGCAATATCGGCAATGGCGTCACGATAACCGGCACCGTGTATCTGCCCAACTACGTCATGGGCAACATCATCGGTCCGCCGGCTGCAACAGCCGGCGCGCACATCGGCAACGGCATGAGCGGTGTCTTCACCGACACCAAGCCGGATTCGAGCATGACGAATTTCAATCCGAGCATGACCGCGGCGATCATCGGTCCGGCGAATTTCATTTCCGACAATCAGGGCGCGCCGAACAGCACCGATCCCGACGTGCTACCCACCGGCGGCGCCGGCGTTTACATCACCGGGTCGAGCAATGCCGTCAAGCTGACCGGCAACACCATCGGCATGGTCGAAATACCCGCGGGAACACCGCAGGACACGAATGCATACGGCAACGCGGCCGACGGCGTCATCGTCACCTCCAACGGAAACTCCGTCAGCGGCAATGTCATCGCCGGCAACAAGCGGCATGGCATCGTCGTCTCCAGCAACAACGCGACCAGCACGCACATCACGGGCAACACGATCGGTTTGTATCCGGCGTTCGATAGCGACATGACGCTCGGCAACGGATTCGATGGCGTGCACATCGACGACGGCAGCAGTACGTCGGTCGGCGGACCGAATACGGGCGATGGCAACACCATCGTCGCGAACGGTCGCAACGGCGTGAAGATGCTCAACGGCGATCTCACAGCCGGTTGGGCGAATCTCGTGCAGGCGAATACGATTTACGCCAACGCGCGCGGCAATCCGAACGCGCAACCGACTCCGCTTCCAGCCGGCGGCGGCATTGCCATCGATCTCGACGAAGTTCCCAACGCACCCGACGGACCGCATGCCGAAAATCCGGGCACCGGCGCGAATCTCGATCAAGCGCCGCCGATCATCTGCGTTGGCGCGCCGGGCGAACAGGCGCAATGCGCCGGATTCAAACCGGCATCGTCCGCAGGCGGCATGACCACTCTGCAATGGACGATCGCCACGCACGGCCCGGCGACATTCCGCGCCGAGTTCTACAAGATAGACACGAACGACGACAACACCGCGACCGGCATCACCTTGCTCGGCACGCAGCAGATCAACACGCTCGACACCGGCTTGCCCGATCCCGCATCGTGTCCCGCCGGCTTGTGTACGGCCGTGCTGAGCGGCAACGCCGCGGGCGCGTTCGTCATGCTGAATGTGACGGACATAACCGGTCTGTTGTCGACGCCCGGAAGCACCGGCTGGACGACCGGGCTGACATGTTTCCTCGGCGACAACGGCATCATCTTGTCGGCGTGCATGGCGAACAATACGTCGGAGTTTTCCAACGTCGCGCCCGTACTCAGTTCGGATGCGTCGCTCAGCAACCTGGCGATTTCTTCCGGTTCGCTGATGCCGACCTTCGCCTCGACAGCACACAGTTACACCGATTCGGTGAGCAACGCGGTCACGTCCGTGACACTCACGCCGGCGACATCCGATCCGAACGCCACGGTAACGGTCAACGGAACGGCCGTTGCCAGCGGTGCGATGTCCGGCGCGATCTCGCTCGCGGTGGGCAGCAACAACATCGACGTCGTTGTCACCGCGCAAGACGGAACGACGATGCAGACATATGCGGTTGTCGTCAATCGCGCCGGTCCGCTGGGCAACGATGCATCGCTGTCGGCGCTCGCGATTTCCAGCGGAACGCTGATGCCGACGTTCGCATCGACGACGTTGAACTACGCCGACTCCGTCGCCAATGCGGTGACGTCGGTGACGGTCACGCCGACGACATCCGATCCGAACGCGACGGTGAAGGTCAATGGCACTGCCGTGACGAGCGGTACCGCGTCGGGAGCGATCTCACTCGCGGTGGGCGCCAACACCATTACGGTCCTCGTCACCGCCCAAGACGGAACGACGCTGCAAACGTATACCGTCGCCGTCAACCGGGCGGGTGTGGCGAGCAACGTGGCCTCGTTGTCGAATCTGTCGATTTCCGCCGGCACGCTCGCACCATCGTTCGCGAGCGCGACGTTGACTTACACCGACGCAGTCCCGACCGCGACGGCATCCGTCGCCGTTACGCCGACGACGTCGGATGCGAATGCAACGGTAAAGGTCAACGGCGCAGCGGTCACGAGCGGAACGGCGTCCAATGCAGTCGCGCTTGGCGCGCCCGGCTCGTCGACGCCGATCACCGTCGTCGTCACTGCGCAAGATGGAACCACGACGGAAACGTACACCGTTACGGTGAATCGCGCGGGTGCATTGGGCAACAATGCGATGCTGTCGAACTTGGCCGTCTCCAGCGGCACATTGATGCCGACATTCGTCTCCACCACCATGACGTATTCGGACTCCGTCGCCAACGCCGTGAGTTCCGTGACGGTCACGCCGACGACATCGGATACGAACGCAACGGTGAAGGTTAACGGTACCACCGTGACGAGCGGTGCGGCTTCCGGATCGATTGCGCTTGCAGTCGGCGCGACCACCATCAATGTCGTCGTCACCGCGCAAGACGGCATCACGACGCAGTCGTACACCATCGCCGTCAATCGCGCCGGTGCGCTCAGCAACAACGCGGCGCTCGCCGCGTTGACGGTATCCGCCGGAAACCTGTCGCCGTCGTTCGCGACCGCGACATTGGCCTACACCGATGCGGTCACCAACGCGACGACATCCATCTCGGTTACGCCGACGACGTCGGACAGCAATGCCACCGTCACCGTCAACGGCGCATCGGTCGCCAGCGGATCGGCATCGGGTTCCATCGCGCTCGCGGTCGGCGTCAACAACATCGACATCGTCGTCACGGCGCAGGACGGCACGACGATGCAGACGTACACGATCGCGGTAAATCGCGCCGGTGCGTTGAGCAATAACGCCGCGCTGGCAAACCTCGCGGTCACCGGCGGCAGTCTCACACCTTCATTCGCGAGCACGACACTGAGCTACACCGAAGCGGTCGCGAACGCGACGACATCCGTTACCGTCACGCCGACGTCAGCGGACTCGGACGCGACCATCACGGTAAATGGCACGACGGTAGCGAGCGGCTCCGCGTCGGGCGCGATCGCGCTCGCTGTCGGCGTGAACAACGTCAATGTCGTCGTCACGGCGCAGGACGGCACGACCGTCGAAACGTACGTCGTCGCTGTGAATCGCGCTGGTGCGCTGAGCAACAACGCGGCGCTGTCCAACCTCACGATCTCGTCGGGCACGCTATCGCCGAGTTTCGCAGCCGCAACGCTCAGTTATACCGACGCCGTTTCGAACGCGACGACATCGGTCGCGGTCACGCCGACGACATCCAATGCGAACGCGACGGTGAAGGTCAACGGCACGGCCGTCGCGAGCGGCACCGCGTCAGCGGCGATCGCGCTCGCTGTCGGCGCCAACACCGTCAACGTTGTCGTCACCGCACAGGACGGAACGACCGTCGAGACATACACCATCGCGGTCAATCGCGCCGGCGCACTCGGCAACAACGCGGCGTTGTCGAGCCTCACCGTTTCCGCCGGATCGCTGACGCCGACGTTCGCGCCGGCCACGTCGAGCTACAGCGACAACGTCCCGAATGCGACGATGTCCGTTACGGTCACGCCCACTACGTCGGATACGAACGCAACGGTGAAGGTCAATGGCGTAACCGTCGCGAGCGGCTCGGCATCGGCATCGATCGCGCTGGCCGTCGGATCGAACAACGTCAGCATCGTCGTCACCGCGCAGGACGGCACCACTACGCAGACGTATACGATCGCCGTCGATCGCGCGGGTGCGCTCAGCAACAATGCGTCGCTGTCGAACCTTTCGATTTCCGCCGGAAGCCTATCCCCATCGTTCGCGAGCGCGACGTTGAACTACACCGACGCAGTATCGAATGCGACGACGTCGATCGCGGTTACGCCAGCGACATCCGACGCAAATGCGACGGTGACGGTCAATGGATCGCCGGTTGCGAGCAATAGCGCGTCCGCATCGATCGCGCTCGCCGTTGGCGTCACCGACATCACGATCGTCGTAACCGCGCAGGACGGCACGACGAGTCAGTCGTACGTCATCGCCGTCAATCGCGCGGGGGCGTTGAGCAACAACGCAGCACTATCGAATCTGTCGGCATCCGGCGGCTCACTGAATCCGGGCTTCGCTACGAACACGCTCAGCTACTCCGAGACCGTCAGCAGCGCAGTCACTTCCGTAACGCTCACGCCGACGACGTCCGACTCGAACGCGACCGTGAAAGTGAACGGAGCCCCTGTCACCAGCGGCTCGCCGTCGGGCGCTATCGCGCTGGGTGCGCCGGGATCGTCGACGCCCGTCACTGTCGTCGTCACGGCGCAGGACGGAACGTCGACGCAGACGTACACCGTGGCCGTCAATCGCGCGGCGAGTGTCGTCACGACATTCAGCGGCACGACGTTCACCAACACCGGCACCGCGACTGCCGTTCTGTCCGGCGGCGGCGCGCAGTGCTCGTTCGCCACGGCAGCATTGGTCGGACCGCCCGCGACTCCACCGGGCAGCGTTAATTTTCCCGACGGCCTGTTCCAGTTTTCCACGATCGGTTGCACCGGCACGATCACGATGAAGGTCACGTTTCCGACCGCCATCGCGGCGAACGAAAAATACTGGAAGTACGGACCGACACCCGGACCGACGTCGGCTCACTGGTATACGCTCGGCGCCGCCAACCACGTCCAGTTGTCCGGCCACACGGCGACATTCACGATCACCGACGGCGCGCTGGGTGACGACGATCTTTCCGTCAACGGGCAGATCATCGACGCAGGCGGCCCGGGAACGGGCAGTGCGAGCGCCAGCGGCGTCACGCCCACGCCGAGTCTCACGATCTGGGGATTGCTCATGTTGTGCGGCGTGCTGACGCTCGTCGGTGCCGCGTACGTTCCACGGAAGGCGGCGCATTCACGCCGCCCGACATGACGCACAAGCGGCTCCTATTAGTCGCGATATGAGTCAGCTAGCGATGTTCTCCGACTGTAATCCCGTCGGAGAACCTTTGCTTCATATATACAACCGAGACGATTGCGCAGAGCGAAAGGCGACCTCAACACCCGGATTTCGACGTCTTTTGCGTATGGCAGGAGACGATCCGTTTTCGGAGGAGCTCATGCTGCGAATTCTGCCCGCCACACTGTTCGCCGTGGTCTGCGCTTCCACGCAGGCTGCCGCGCCAGTGAAGACACCGCCTGAACCTTATGTCGTGGAACCATGCACCGAGTCGCCCGACCAACTCCATCTGGAGATCACCAACATTCGTGCCTCGAAGATACTCGCGGACATTGAGCGGGTATCGCACGTGAGCGTTGCACACGCGGATCGCATAGACGGCAATCGTCGTTTCACGTTTCATTTCCTGTGTATACCCATGCGCGTCACGTTGGCATTGCTTGCGAGTGAAACTGGCGAAAAGCAAACGCTGGTTGCGCAAAACGATCCCCAAGGCGGTTTGCGGATCGTGCCGCGCGCACACGCCGAACAGATCGAAGCATTGCGCCATCAATATGCCGGCGAACTGCAGGCAGGCAAGGAAGACGCAGCGCACGCGACCATGTTGCGCGTCATCGAACTCGGTAAGCCGGGACCTGACGTGGCTGCGGAAGATGTCGATGGCGAATACACGCTCCTCATCGACGCGGACATCATCGACAAGCGGTTCGACGAAGCCGAACGGCTAGATCGTGAACAAATGAAAATCACGGCAGAAATCCTGGATGCCGACAACGCCGACTACGCGATGGGCCTGTATCGTCTCGCACACATTCGCCGCGCGCGGGATGCATCGGATCACGTCGCCGTGTTGCGTGAAGCAACGGCTATGCTCGACAAGCATCCATCGCCCCGAACGTTGCCGGCCGCGGCGAACGCGCATGCGCAGCTCGCTATCGATGAAGTCATCCAGCGGCACTTCGACGAGGCCCAAGCGGACAGCACGCGCGCGTGGACGATTCTCCACGACACGTCGCGCAAGGATGATTCCGGATCCGAATGGGACGTGATTGAAAAATACGATGCGCAACGAATGGTGACGCACGAAGAAGCGCTTCTGTCCGACACGTTAGTGGCGTTCGATCGGCCCGATCTTGCCGTCACGCATTACGAACGGCGCCTGCCGGGCGTCGGCAGCGAGAAGTTGTCGGCCGAAGATTTGGATCACGTCAGCGACATGCTCGCGACCTACGATTGGGATCAAAGAAATCTCCTTCGCGTCGCTGCGCTGCTGAATCAACGCGTCGACGCGCTCGAGGTCGACCCCGCACACGAAGCATCGGCGGATTACGTGCGAGCCGTGTTCGACGAAACGCTGATCGACGCCAAGCTCGTCACGTT
>CAZZYA010000063.1:0-15823 GCA_964658115.1 uncultured Rudaea sp.
CAGCAGCAGCGTGAGCTTCACCGCGTCGGGTCTGCCAACGGGCGTGACCGCTTCGTTCAGCCCGGCCAGCTCGACCACAGGCAGCACGGTGACCTTCACCGCCAGCAGCACGGCGACGACGGGCACGAAGTCGGTGACGATCACGGGTACATCCGGTTCGCTGACGCACACGACCACGGTCAGTCTGACCATTTCCTCGACGGCCACTGCCGACTTCTCGTTGTCCGCTTCGCCGTCGACGTTGTCGATCGCGCAAGCCGGCGCGGGCGGCACCAGCACGGTGACGGTGAACAAGGTCAATGGCTTCAGCAGCAGCGTGAGCTTGAGTGCTTCCGGTTTGCCGAGCGGCGTGACCGCCTCGTTCAATCCCACCAGCACGACCTCGACCAGCGTGCTGACGCTGACCGCAAGTTCGACGGCTGCGACGGGCACATCCACCGTGACGGTAACCGGCACGTCGGGTTCGCTGTCGCACAGCACGACGATCAGCCTCACGGTCACGGCAAGCGGTGGTGGCGGCGGCTCGACGCAATTGCTCGCGAACACCGGCTTCGAGACGACTGCCTCGTGGACCGCGAGTGCGAGCGTGATCTGCAACACCGGATGCTCGGGTGAGTCCGCGCACGGCGGCGTGGGCTTCGCGTGGCTCGACGGCTACGGTTCGACGCACACCGATACGCTGTCGCAAGCCGTGTCGATTCCGTCGGGCAAGTCTTCGGCGACGTTGCAGTACTACCTGCACATCGACACCGATGAGACGACACGGTCGACGGCGTACGACACGTTGACGGTGCAGGTGCTCAACAGCTCCGGCACGGTGCTGGCGACGCTGGCGACGTATTCGAATTTGAATGCGGCGAGTGGTTACACCGTACATACCAACAGTCTGGCGGCTTACATCGGCCAGAAAGTGACCATCAAATTCACCGGCAAGGAAGATTCATCCGAACAGACCTCGTTCGTCCTCGACGACGTGACGCTGACGGTGCAATAAGTACGAACGGTTCGAGGGACTACGCAATCGAACCGCACGGATGCGGTTCACTCCGAAAAGGCCGCCTCTCGCGGCCTTTTCCTTATGCGCCGCCGGCGAAACCCATTTGCCGCCACGCTTCATAGACGACGACGGCCACGGCGTTGGACAGATTGAGACTGCGATTGTTCGGCCGCATCGGCAGACGCAACCGCTGTTCCGCCGGCAACGCGTCGAGCAGTGATTGCGGCAGGCCGCGCGTTTCCGGTCCGAACACGACGGCGTCGTTTTCGTCGTAACGCACATCGGTGTAGACGTGACGTCCGCGCGTCGACAACGCGAACACGCGGTTCGGTTTCGCCGTGGAAGAAAACGCGTCGAGATCGTCGTGCACGTCGACATCGGCGAACTCGTGATAGTCCAAACCCGCGCGCCGCAACTTGGCATGATCGAGATCGAATCCGAGCGGTCGGATCAGATGCAATCGCGCACCGCTGTTCGCGCAAAGACGAATGACGTTGCCCGTGTTCGGCGGAATTTCCGGCTGATACAGCACGACATGCAACATCCGGCGATTATGCCGCATGCTCCCTGTCGTGCTGCTCGTCAGATGCGAACGATCGTGCCGGCGGAGCGCGCCGTCGACCTCACCTTGACCGGCGTGCTGACGCGTAACGTGACTGAGTCGGCCGATATCTCGAGCGACGCGCGCGTCACCGATTCGACATGCGTCGGCGCTTTCGCGGCAATCATTGCGTCGTTCCCCGTCGCGGTTTTCGCGACGACGCAAACCATCGCCAATGCCATGAGGCTCAACGTGATGACGGCGCGACGGGTTTGCAGGGCGAGGTTCATGGCGGACATCCTTTTGTATACTTTCGAAAGTGCGAGGAGCAACGGTTGTGCCAGTGACTTTCGCATTGTCCAAGCGCCAGGTTGGATGCGTCGACCCGCGAAACGGTTGCGTAATTCAAGCGGTTCGCGACTTTCGGCATAACGCCGCGTCCGTCCGAGTGTCCGCGCGGACGACCGTATACTCGTCCGCATGCCGCACGCGACGATCAACGGAATCGATTTGTTTTACGAATGCGTCGGCGACGGTCCTCCGCTTTTATTGATCCACGGATTGGGATCGAGCGGAGACGACTGGGCATTTCAGCGCGACGATTTCTCGCGCCGACACCGGTTGCTGCTGCCGGACTTGCGCGGCTCGGGGCGGAGCGGAAAACCGCCGCACGCGTATTCGATCCGCATGTTCGCCGATGATCTTTGGACTTTGCTCGACACGCTCGGTGTCACGACCACGGCGATTCTCGGTTTCTCAATGGGCGGCGCCGTCGCGATCGAAATGGCGCTGACGCATCCCGCACGCGTGTCGAAACTCATCATGTGCAACGCGCTCGCGAACTACCGCATGGACACGCCGCGCAAATGGTTCGAAGCGAGAACGCAACTTGCGCTCGTGCATGTACTCGGTTTGAAAAGGACTGCGCGTTTCATCGCGCGCCGTCTGTTTCCACATGACGAGCAAGCGCCGAAACGTCAGCGCGTGATCGACGTACTCGGCGCCAATCCGAAACGCGCGTATCTGCAAACGATCCGCGCCCTGATCGGCTGGAGCGCGCTCGATCGGTTGTCCGAACTGAAATGCGAAACACTCATCATCGCCGCTGAGAACGACTACACGCCCCTCGGCGAAAAACACGTCGAATCGGCGAGATTTCCGCGTGCCGAACTCGTCGTGATCGAGAACTCGCGCCACGGCACACCGTTCGATGCCACCGAGCAATTCAACGCCCTCGTGCTCGAGTTTCTCGCGCGCTGAGCGATCGCGAGAACGGCCGGGAGTTCCCTCGCCCGCACATAGCGAATGGCCCATTGTCTTGACTGGGGCCATGGGCTAGGCTCGCCGGTCTCTCTTTTCGCTGCGGAGAATCGCATGTCGTTTACGTCTTCGATCGCCAAGCCGCTCGCGCTGGCCTTGCTGCTCGCCTGCACCGGTTTGGGCGCGCAGGAACAGACGCCGCCGAAGTTCGACACGGTCGATCTGACGTACGAAAAATTCCAGCTCGAAAATGGCCTGACGGTGGTCGTGCACGAAGATCACAAAGCGCCCGTCGTGCATGTCGCGGTGTGGTATCACATCGGTTCGGCCGATGAACCCGCGGGCAAAACCGGTTTCGCGCATCTGTTCGAACATTTGATGTTCTCGGGTTCCGAGAATCACAAGACTGGTTACTTCAAACCGTTCGAACTCGTCGGCGCGACCGATCAGAACGGCACCACGTGGAACGATCGCACCAACTATTTCGAAACCGTGCCGACCACCGCGCTCGACATGGCGTTGTGGATGGAATCGGATCGCATGGGACATCTGCTCGGCGCGATCGGCCAGAAGGAACTCGATACGCAACGCGGCGTGGTGCAAAACGAAAAACGCCAGGACGAAAACCAGCCATACGGGCGCGTCGAAGAAAATATTCAGGTCAACGCGTTTCCCGCGAATCACCCGTATCACCACGACACGATCGGCTCGATGAAGGATTTGAATGCCGCCTCGCTGGCCGACGTGAAGCAATGGTTCACCGATCACTACGGCGCCGCGAACACGACATTGGTTCTCGTCGGCGACATCACGCCTGCCGTCGCACGTGAGAAGGCCGAAAAATTCTTCGGCGACATTCCCGCCGGCGCTCCCGTCGCGCGTCAGCAACCGTGGGTCTATCAGCGGACGGATTCGACGCGCGGCGAAATGGTCGATCAGGTCGCGCAAGTGCGCGTCTATCGCGAGTGGAACGTACCGCAGGGCGGCGACGCCGAAGGTCCGCTGCTCGGTCTCGCCGCAACCGTACTCGGCGAGGGCAAAACCTCGCGCCTGTACAACCGACTTGTATACAAAGATAAAATTGCCGACGACGTGGAAGTCGGCATCGAACATTTCGCGCTTGCGAGCATGTTTCAGCTTCAGGTCGACGTGAAGAAAGGCGTCGATCCGGCAAAGGTCGAAGCGGCGGTCGCCGACGAATGGGCGAAATTCCTGAAAGACGGTCCGACACAGGACGAACTCGATCGCGCCAAGGCACGCCGCCGCGCGCAATTCGTGCGCAGCGTGGAGAAAGTCGCCGCGCAAGCGCGCATCCTCGCCGAAGGTCAGGTGTATCGGAACGATCCGGGTTCGTACAAGATCGACCAGCAGCGACTGGAAGCGGCCACGCCCGCAACCGTGCTCGCCGCCGCGCAAAAATGGATTTCGAAAGGCGATTACACTCTCACCGTGAAACCCGGCACGCCGGATCCGAACAAGGATGAAGCGGAAGCCGAAGGTATCGCGTCCGCACCGGGCGCGCCGAAGCCGGTGATGCCGGAAAAACGCGTCTACACGACCGTGAAAAGTGATGTCGACCGCAGCAAAGGCGTGCCCGATGTCAATGCGTTTCCCGAACTCAACTTCCCCACGCTACAACACGGCAAGCTGAAGAACGGCATCGAAGTCGTGCTCGGCGAACGCCACGCGATTCCGGTCGTGCAACTGAAACTGATTTTCCCCGGCGGTTACGCGGCGGATCATGGACATAAACTCGGCACCGCCAGTTTCACCACCGGCATGCTCGACGAAGGTACCAAGACGCTCGATTCGCTCGAGATCGCGCGCCGCCGCGAACGCCTCGGCGCGGTACTTGCCACGGGTTGCGACCTCGACAACTGCGGCGCGAGTCTGAATTCGCTGAAGTCGCAACTGGCGCCGTCGCTCGCGCTGCTCGCCGATGTCGTGCGCAATCCGGCGTTCCGCGACGAAGACGTCGCGCGCATTCGCGGCCAATGGCTCGCAGGCATCGCACAGGAAAAAACCGAACCGACCGGCCTTGCGCTGCGCACGTTGCCGCCACTGATTTACGGCAAAGGCAATCCGTACGCGATTCCGTTTACGGGCAGCGGAACCGAAGCGTCGATCAAATCCCTTACGACCGACGACATGCACAAATTCGTCGCCGATTTCATCCGGCCCGACAACGCCAAGATCATCGTCGCTGGCGACACGACGCTCGCGGAAATCATTCCGCAGCTCGACGCCGCGTTCGGCGATTGGACCGCGCCGTCGACGAAAGTACCCAGCGTCAATCTCGCGACCGTGCAGGTGCCGGCGAAATCGATGGTGTACATGCTCGATCGTCCGGGCTCGCAGCAGTCGCTGATCATCGCCGGCATCGTCGCACCGTCCACGATGGCGCCGAACAATCTCGAAATCACCACGATGACGCAGGCGTTCGGCGGTTTGTTCTCCTCGCGGCTCAACATGAACCTGCGCGAAGACAAACATTGGGCCTACGGCGCATTTTCTTTCTCGCCGAACGCGGTCGGCCAGCGCATTTTTCTGATGTACGCGCCGGTGCAAACCGACAAGACCGGTCAGGCCACCGCCGAAGTGCAGAAGGAAGCGAATGATCTCATCGGCAGCAAACCGCTCACCGACGAAGAAATCACGAAAGTAAAAAACGGCGACATGCGCGCCATGCCCGGCCAGTACGAAAGTGCCGGCGCAGTGCTCGGCGCGATGCAGTCCATCGTCGTCTATCACCGTCCCGACGACTACGTGCAGACCTTCAAGCATCGCGTCGAAGCGCAGAAGAACAGCGATATCCAGAACGCCGCGAAGGAAGTCGTGCATCCGAACGCATTGACGTGGGTGATCGTCGGCGACCGCAAACAGATCGAACAACCTGTCCGCGCGCTGAATCTGGGTGCGGTGCAAGTGCTCGACGCCGACGGCAACGTAGTGCATTGAGGATTCATTCGCGCTAGGGTGACCGCACGTATCCGTTGCGGTCATCCGATATGAAATTGCGCTACGTTTTTCTCGTCTCCGCCACGCTTGCCGGCATGCAGGCATGCACATGGGTGAAGTCCAGCGACAGCGGCAATGTCGTCCACGTCGCTTATGACGGCAACGTCTCGGGCTGTCGCGATGTGGGGCAGGTGAACGTTACCGTCGCCGATCACGTCGCGTTTTATCATCGTCCGTCGCTGAAGGTGCGCGACGAACTCGAAACGCTCGCGCGCAATCAGGCCGCCGCCATTCCCGCCGATACGATCAAGGCGACCAGCGATCCGGTCGACGGCTCGCAGTCCTTCCAGGCCTATGTCTGCGGTGGCATGCGCATGCATGAACGCGCTCAACAATTGCCGCCTCCTCCGCCGACGCAAAGCACGGGCGTGCAAACATATCCGGTTCCGGAACACTGATCGCAACGTCCGTCGCGCCGCGAACGACGCCATAATCCAGCGATATCACATCGACTGATTCCTCCGAATAATCTCTGCCGACACAAGCCGGCGTAAATCGCGTTGCGGCGCGCTACAATCGTTTCGACAGGGGCGAACGGTGCAGCCATGAAGGTTCTGGTAACCGGCGGGGGCGGCTTTCTCGGACAGGCCGTGTGCAAGCAGCTCGTCGCGGCGGGTCACACCGTTTGCGCGTTCAACCGCACCCGGCACGCGGCACTCGACGATGTGAAAGTCGAACAGCGTGTTGGCGACATCAGCCATCTCGATACCGTGTGCGACGCGAGCGCTGACGTCGACGCGATCGTGCACAGCGCCGGCAAAGTCGGCGCGTGGGGCAAGCTCGAGGACTACTACGAAACCAATGTGCGCGGCACCGACAACGTGCTCGCCGCATGCGAACTCAACGAGATCGACAAACTCGTGTTCACCTCGAGCGCCACTGTCGTACATGGCGGCGGCGATATCGAAGGGGTCGACGAATCCGCACCTTACGCAACGCATTTCAGCAGTCCGTACGCGCAGACCAAAGCGCTCGCCGAACAACGCGTGCTCGCCGCGAACGGCAACGAACTGGCGACCGTCGCGTTGCGCCCGCACATCGTGTGGGGTCCGGGCGATCCGAATTTTTTGCCACGCATTCTCAAACAGGCGCGCAAAGGTCGCTTCCGGTTGATCGGCAAAGCCGACAAGAAGATCGACACGACGTGGATCGAAAACGCCGCCGCCGCGCACGTGCTCGCGTTGCAGAAAATCGCGATCGGTTCGCCGATCGCCGGCAAAGCGTACTTCATCACGCAAGGCGATCCAATCACCGTCGAACATCTCGTCAACAGCTGGCTCAAGGCCGACGGCTTCCCGCCCGAAACGCGCCGCATGCCAGTCGATTTCGCGCAATTCCTCGGCACAACCCTTGAAACGATCTATCAGACATTCCGCATCCAGCGCGAACCGCCGGTGACGCGGCTGGGCGTCGAAATGTTGACCACCGCGCAATGGTTCAACATCGACGCGGCCAAACGCGATCTCGGCTACACGCCTAACGTTTCGCTGGCGGAAGGGTTCGTGCGATTGTCGCAATACCTCGCGCGCGAACGCATGTCGCGTCGCGGCTGATCGCGCCGCGCACAAGGTAGAATCGTGTCGTGGACGCAGAAACCCGCACGCCCAATCCGTTGCTGTCGCGCTTAGGCGCCGCGCTCGAGTTCGCGATCAATCGCGCTGTCGCTCTCGATGCCGGCACGCGCGAAAGAATCGCGAAACTCGATGGTCGTCGCATCGGCGTCGAACTGAAGCCGCTCGATCTTGCGCTGGCGATCACCGTTGATCACGACCGCCTACGCGTCGGACCGCATTGGGATCGCGACCGTGATCTGAATCTGCGCGCGAGTCCGGCTTCGCTGCTCGCGTTCGCACTGCGGCGCGGCGACGAATCGACGCTGCCGCCCGGCAAAGTCGATATTTCCGGCGACGCCGAACTCGCGCGCCAGTTCGAGAAAATCGTCCGCGATTTTCGCCCCGACTTCGAAGAAGCATTCGCGCAAACCTTCGGCGACGTACTCGGCGTACCGATGGCGCGTATGTTCGGCAGCGCTTTCGCGTGGACGCGCGATTCGGCGAAAGCGGCCGCGCTCGACGCCGTCGAATTCGTGCGCGATGAAAGCCGCGATGCCGTCGCGTCGGCAGAGGCCGAAACATTCTTCGATGAAGTCGACGATCTTCGCGAACGCGCCGATCGTCTCGAGGCGCGCGTTCGCCGTCTCGGAGACGCGCGTTGACGCCGCTGCGGCAATTGCCGCGCATGCTGCGCATCGCCGCCACGCTCGAGCGTTATCGTCTCGATGAACTGGTGCGAGGCACACATCTATACCGGCCACTGCGTTTTCTGCGCCCGGTATTGCCGAAGGCCGGCGCCGATGTCGCCAACCTGCCGCGCGGCGCGCGCTTGCGACTGGCGCTGATCGAACTCGGACCGATTTTCGTCAAGTTCGGCCAGATACTTTCGACGCGCCGCGATCTGCTGCCGCCCGATGTCGCCGAAGAACTTTCGCTGCTGCAGGATCAGGTGCCGCCGTTTCCCGGATCGATTGCCCGCGCGGCGATCGAAAAATCGCTTGGCGCGCCGATTACAACGCTGTATCGCAGCTTCGACGAAACGCCGCTCGCCTCCGCGTCGATCGCGCAGGTGCACGCCGCCGAATTGATGGATGGGCAATCGGTCGTCGTGAAAGTTCTGCGTCCGGGCATCCACGAGCGCGTTGCCGCCGACATCGATTTACTGCGCGCGCTCGGCGAACTCGCGCAGCGCTGGCATCCGGCCGCGGACAAGATTCAGCCGCGCGAAATCGTGCTCGAAATCGAAACGACGCTACGGCACGAACTCGATCTGCAGCGCGAAGGCGCCAACGCAAGCGTGTTGCGCAGGAATTTCGCCAGCGCCGACGACGTGCTCGTGCCGGCAGTGCACTGGACGCATTCAAAAGAAGGCGTGCTCACGCTTGATCGCGTGCACGGCGTCACGGTCGACGATCTCGCCGCGATCGACGCGGCCGGGGTCGATCGTATCGCGCTCGCGGAAAAAGGCATTCGCGTTTTTTATACGCAGGTGTTCCGCGACAACTTTTTCCATGCGGACGCGCACCCGGGCAACATCTGGGTCGATACCGAACGAAAAACGAATCCGCGTTTCGTCGCGCTCGATTTCGGCATCATGGGTTCGCTGTCCGAACGCGACCAGTTCCTGCTTGCGCAGAATTTCATGGCGCTATTCGATCGCGACTACAAACGCATCGCCGAGCTTCATCTCGAAGCCGGCTGGATGCCATCGCACATTCGCGTCGACGAACTCGAAGCAGCGGTGCGCACCGTGTGCGAACCGTATTTCACGCGGCCGCTGTCGGAAATTTCGCTGGCGGAAGTGGTCATGAAACTGTTTTCCGTCGCGCGGCAATACGAACTCACGTTGCAGCCACAACTGATCCTGCTGCAGAAAACCTTGCTCAACATCGAAGGCATCGGTCGGCTGCTTTATCCGCAGATCGACATTTGGGCAACGGCGAAACCAGTTCTCGCCGACATTCTGCGCAAACGCTACGGCCTGCGCCGCACGCTGCGCGATATTCGCACGCGATTGCCCGAATGGATTTCGACCGCACCGGAAATACCCGAACTGGTGCACACGTTTCTGAAAAAAGCGCAGGCCGGCGATTTCGATGTGGCGCGCACGGGTCCTTCGCTTGTCGCCAGCGAAGCCCTGCACCGATCACGTTTGCGCACTGTGATCATCGCTGCCATCGGCGGGGTTTTCATCGTGACGGCGGCGCTGGTTTACTCGCCTGCGTTTCCGCGCTGGCTGCCGATCGCGTCCGCCGCAGTGGGCGTAATTGCATTCATGATTGCATTGCGCCGCACGCGTTGAACGTCGAGATCGTTTTCGAAGACGACGCTCTACTCGCCGTCAACAAACCGGCTGGCTTGCTTGTCCATCGCAGCAAAATCGCCGCCGCCGAAGACAATTTCCTGATCGACCGCCTGCGCACGCCGGAACGGCGCGACCTGTTTTTGATCCATCGCCTCGATCGCGCCACCTCGGGCGTGGTGTTGCTGGCAAAATCGCGCGACGTCGCCGCCGAACTCGGACGGCAGTTCATGGATCGCAGCGTAAGCAAGCGCTATCTCGCCGTCGTGCGCGGTTGGCCGGAAGCCGAAGGAACGATTGATTATCCGTTGCCCGATGTGCGCGACAACTCGCCACGAAAAGCGGCGGTGACGTCATGGCGAACGCTCGCGACCACCCGCGTTCCGATTCCGATGGGCCGCTATGCCGAACAGCGTTACGCGCTCGTCGAAGCGTCGCCGCATACCGGGCGTTATCGGCAAATCCGCAAACATTTTCATCATCTTTCGCATCACGTCGTCGGCGACACCAGTCACGGCCGTGGCAATCACAACCGGTTGTGGCGTATTCACTTCGCCATGCACCGCATGCTGCTGCACGCGTGGAAAATCGAGTTCCGTCATCCGCACGGCGAAGCGATGTCGCTGTGCGCCGCGCTCGACGATACCTGGCGCGCGGTGATTGATCGCTTTGGCTGGCAGCCGTCGTTATTGGACTCGGCGTTATCGGATCAGGCGCTGATAGAATCGCCGCAGATTCCGGGGTGATCGCATGCCATCGTTCGACGTCATTTCCAAACTCGATCTGCACGAATTGACCAACGCGGTCGATCAGGCCAACCGCGAGCTGACGAACCGTTTCGATTTCAAAGGGACGGACGCCGAGTTCGCGCGGGACGAAGAAACCGTCGTCATGCTCAAGGCGCAGGCGGAATTCCAGCTCAAGCAGATGCTCGATATTCTCAAGCAGCGTTTGGCCAGCCGGCATATCGATATTCGCGCGGCGGAAATCGCCGATCCTGAAATAAATCTCGGCAGTGCGCGGCAGAAGATCACGCTGAAGCACGGCATCGACCAGCCGCTGGCGAAGGACATCATCAAACGCATCAAGGACGCGAAACTGAAAGTCGACACGCAGATTCAAGGCGACAAGTTACGCATCACCGGGAAGAAAAAAGACGATCTGCAAACCGTGATGGCGCTGCTGCGCGCGACGGATCTGAAAATGCCGTTGCAGTTCGAGAATTTCCGGGATTGATCGTGCTCGATGTATCGCACAACGTAAAAATTCCCGACAGCGAACTGTCGGAAAGTTTCGTGCGCGCATCAGGACCGGGCGGACAGAACGTCAACAAGGTCGCGAGCGCGGTCGAGTTGCGTTTCGATGTCGCGAATTCGCCGAGTTTGCCCGAGGCGTTGCGCATGCGGTTGCTCGCACGCAAGGATCGACGCTTGACCGCCGACGGTGTGCTCGTGATTCAGGCAAGCCGGCTTCGCGATCAGGCGCGCAATCGCGAAGATGCGCGCGAGCGCCTGGTTGACATCATTCGCGCGGCGATGCACGTACCGAAGAAACGCGTGGCGACCAAACCGACGCGCGCCTCGAAGGAACGTCGTATCCAGTCGAAAAAGAAACGCGGACAAAACAAACAGACACGTTCCGCGCGCTGGAGTCTTGATTGAGCGACGCACGCTTTCCGGCCATCCCGCCGGAAATGCCGCGCATGCGGCCGTCGCATGTGGTTGCGCCGATCTGTCGCTGGATTCTAAAAGTCAGCGGCTGGCGCATGGCCGGCGAATTTCCGAACGTGCCTAAACTCGTCGCGATTGCCGCGCCGCATTCGAGCAATATGGATGTCGTGTGGGGCCTTCTTTTCAAATATGGTCTGCGCCTAAACGTAAAATTCATTGGCAAGCACGAGGCTTTCTTCTGGCCGCTGGGTCCGCTGCTGCGCCATCTCGGCGGCATTCCGATCGACCGCAATTCACCACACGGCGTCGTCGGGGAAATGAAACGCGAATTCCAGGCGCGCGCGCGTTTCTGGCTCGCCATCGCGCCCGAAGGCACGCGCAAACGTGTGCAGAAATGGAAAAGTGGATTCTGGCGCATCGCGCGCGAAGCCGAAGTACCGATCTTGATGATCTATTTCCACTATCCCGAAAAAACCATCGGACTCGGCGAATTGCTATATCCGACCGCCGATCCGGTGGCCGATATGGCTCGCATTCGGGCTTTTTACGCCCCTTGGCGAGGGCGTAACCGAGGCACCATCTGAAACCATTGCCGCCGACGTCCGCGGCAGGTACGATAAAAGATGTACGATATCTTACGTACTACAAAAATGGGGTAAACGTATGAAACATCTATTGATGGCTGTGCTCGTCGCGCTGTCAGGAACTTCCGCGTTCGCTGAGGAAGTCGTGAAGAAACCAGTCGCCGCTGCGGATACGCCCGCGTCATTGCAGTCGGTGATCGATTCGATCCACGCCGAAATGGCGCCGAGCAAACGCTACGAATTCATCAATCCCACGGAGCGCCGCGATGTCGATGCCGATTTCGCGACCATGATGACGCTGATGACGAACGCGGGTTCGGTGACAGCCATGAAACAACCCGAACGCATCAAGTTGTTCAACGCGCAGGAACACGTCAACGGCATCCTTACGCATACCGACCGCAACCGCCTGATCTGCGAACGCCACGCGAAGGTGGGGACGAACCTGCCGGTGACCGATTGCCGAACGTTGGCGGACGTCGAGCTCAATCGCAGCGAAACGCAGAAGTTCGTGCAGGATCGTTCGAACGACGGGAGCCGGGTGGCCGCACAGGCCCTGTGGCTGAAAGAGCAAAAAGGCAACTGATTCGCGCTGCATTCCGATGCGTAATAGTCGAGCCGGACGAACAAGTCCGACTCGACTGGATCGAAGACAGCGAGATCGCTCCGTCTATTTCGACGTGGTGACATCGACGATCGGCATCGGACAGCGCCAGGCGGCTTCCGCCGCCCGATGGATCGATAAAGTTGTCAGGATGCCGCATGCGGGTCTTATCCGTTATCATCGGGGAATCGATCGTTGTCAGCATCGATCCTTCCGCGGGGATACGGGACTGTGTCGACCGTTTCACTTGCCACTGAGCTTCGCGTCGAAGCGGCGGTAAATCTGCCGCCGCGGGCGAGCGCGCCGCATCTGCCGCGGCAGTTGTCGGATATCGAATTCGTCGTGCTGCGCGGCGCGGGACCGAACCGTCGCGTACCGGCCGGCGACGTGCTCTTTCGCAAGGGCGAAATCGGTCACAGCATGTACGCCATCGAGACGGGCCAGGTCCGCATCGAATTCGGCGACGGCATGCCGCACAAACTACTCGGGCCGCGCGAATATTTCGGCGAGCTCGCGCTGTTCATCGGCAATCACGCGCGCGTGGCGAGCGCCATTGCGCATACGGCGTGTTCGTTGCGTCTCATCGAATATCCCGCGTTCGACCATTTGCTCGAAACAGAGCCCGCGATCCTCGCTACGTTCATGCGTCGCTCGTTCGCGTATCTGGTCGCTAGCGAACAACAGTTGATCACGCACCTGAAACGACGCAACGAGGATTTGCTCGTCACGCTCGATTCACTGCGCCAAACGCAGACGCAACTGTCCACCGCGAACCATCTCGTGCGCACGGATGAGTTGACGGGCCTCACGAATCGCCGCGGTCTGTATCAATTCCTCGAAATGATCGATGAGCAGCGCGTGGCGGGCATGGAACTCGCGTTGCTGCTGATCGATTTGGACAACTTCAAACACATCAACGACGAACACGGCCACCTCGCCGGCGACGAAGTGCTGCGCGCGGTCGCCGAGGAAGTTTCGCGCGTCGCGCATCCGTGCGATCTGCCGGCGCGCCTGGGCGGCGACGAGTTCGCGCTGCTCGCGCAACTGGCCGATCCGAGCGATGCCGCCGCACTGGCCGCGAAGATCGTCGAGGCCGTGAGCGAATTGCGGTTCGCCGCGCCGCTCGAATCGCTGCGCGTGACGGTGAGTGTCGGCGTGAGCCATTGTTCCGACGAAACGGAATGGTCGAGCTGGTACAGTCATGCCGATGCCGCGCTGTACCGCGCCAAAGGCGAAGGCGGCGGCACCTGGACACTGCACGCCTGAGCATTGGCCCGCGGCGGGCTTTTATGCAGAATCAAGCTTTGCTCAAGGGGCCGACGGCATCCTTCGCGATGCGCCGGAAAGCATGAGTCAGAACGCGACCGATCAACCAGACGTGCGGGGCGGACCCGAGTCCGTTCTGCGAGCAATCGCCGTGTGCGATCTGGTCAACAGCACCGCGCTGATCGAACAGCTCGGCGATCGCAAGGGCGCCGCGTTCATGCAGCAGCTCGACCGTTTCGCGCGCGACATTCTGCAGCGGCATCGCGGTCGCGAAATCGACAAGACTGACGGATTCCTGCTGCTGTTCGAACGTCCGGTGCAGGCCGTCGCGTTCTCGATCGAATACCAGCGGTTGCTGCGTCGACTCGGCGAACTGGAATTCTTGCCGCTGAAAGCGCGTATCGGCATTCACGTCGGCGACGTGATGCTGTGGGAAAACTCGAGCGATGACATCGCGCGCGGCGCCAAGCCCGTCGAGGTGGAAGGTATCGCCAAGCCAATCGCTGCCCGGCTTATGCATCTCGCCGCGCCCGGACAAATTTTGCTTTCCGGCGTCGCGCAATCGCTGGTGTCGCGCTCGCAGGACGAACTGGAAACCGAACGCGAGTTGTTGTGGAAAGAGCATGGCCGCTATCGTCTGAAAGGCGTGCCCGAACCGGTGACGGTATTCGAAGTCGGTGAGCGCGACATCGCACCGCTGCTCACGCCGTCGCGCAACGCGAAAGCCTATCGCGACGTGCCGTGGTGGCGCCGCCGTACCGCCCTCTTCATCGAAGCGACCGCGTTGTTCGCGATGGCCGCGGTCGCGATCTATTTTTCTCTGCGCAGTCCCGAGGCGATCGCTTTCGGCAAGCGCGATTGGATTGTCGTCGGCGACATGATCAACCAGACCGACGAACCGATCCTCAACGACTCGTTGCAGACGGCTTTTCGCATCGGTCTGGAACAATCGCGTTACGTCAATGTCGTATCCGACCTGAAAGCGCGCAGCGTCCTGCAGTTGATGCAACGCGATCCGGAAACGACGCGCATCGATCGGTCGACCGGTTCGGACGTCGCGTTGCGCGCCGGCGCGAAAGCGCTCGTGCTGCCTACGGTCACCGAACTCGGCGGTCTGGTTCGCGTCACGCTGGAAGTGGTCGATCCGCGCACGCGCGACACGGTGTACTCCGAAACCGCCGAAGGATCGGGTTTCGCATCGATTCTGCCCTCGCTCGACACCGCCGAGCGGCAGCTTCGCCTGCGTCTGGGCGAAGCGATGACGGCGGTCACCGCCGACAGTGTGCCGTTGCCTCAAGTCACGACCGCGAACATGGATGCGCTTCGCGCGTACGCGCTCGGTCTGCAAGCCTACGGGCACGCGAACGACAAGGACGCGCTCGAACTGTATCGCCACGCGACGAAACTCGATCCGTCGTTCGCGCTGGCGTATATCGGCATCGCGCGTGTTTATGTCAGTAGTAACGATGATGCGGCGGCGCGTGAATTCGCCGAGAAGGCGATCAAGCTGAAAGATCGCCTGCCGCCGCGCGACCAGTTGTATCTGGAAGCGTGGCTCGCGCAATTCGGTCCGCCGCAACTGATGTTCGACAAATGGCATTTGCTCGGAAAAATTTATCCGGATTACTACGCCGCGCATTTCAACTACGCGTACTTCAAGTGGGGATGGGAAAACCGCGCGAACGAGGCACTCGATGCACTTCAACCCGCGTTGTCGGAAAGCGATCCGTTGCGCGCGGCCGCCTTCAACATGCAAGGCGCGCTGCATTCCGCCGACGGAAAATACGATCAGGCCGTCGACGATTTCGAAACCGCGATCAAACTCGGCGATCCCGAACAAGGCAGTTACTACGCCGGGACGCTGGCGAGCGAGCGTCATTTCGACGCGGCGGAACAGCAGCTCGATGCAGCCGGTCCCAGTGGCATTGCGACGCGCGATATTTTCCACGGCCGAGAGAAAATTTCCATCGCGATCGATCAGGGCGATTGGGAGCGTGCGCGCACGCTGGCGCAGGCGTCGCTGGCAGA
>CAZZYA010000064.1:0-15715 GCA_964658115.1 uncultured Rudaea sp.
ACGCGCCTGCGGATTTCAGCGGTCAATGGATCGCCGACGAACGCGCCGCTGACAATGGCGATGCGCCAGCGAAATCCGACACGTCGCCGGGTAGTCATTCCGGCGGTGGACACGGTGGCGGAAGTCACGGGATGGGCGGCGGCGGACATCACGGCGGTGGTCGCAACGCGCCGAATGCGAACGGCGGCGCATCGACGATGGCGATGCCCGGCAACGATCCGCGCGTGCAGGCGCACACGTTGATCATTCGTCAATCCGACAGCGTGTTCGATGTCGCCGCCGACGGTCAGCGCGCCGCGTACCGTTTCGACAATCGCGACAACTACGGCGCGAAATACGGCGGCACCGTCACGCTGAAATGGCTGGCGCCGGAGATGTCGATCGAAACGCATCCCGACACCGGAGGCACGGTCATCGAGCACTACACGCTGTCCGACGACGGAAAAAAGATGGCGCTGGAAATCCGCACGGAACAGGCCGATGGATCGGCGCGCGAAATTCGGCGCGAATTTCATCTCGACGACGGATCGGCAGCGCGCACGCTACCGTAGTCGCTCTCATTCCTCGGCGGTCGCCGATCGCAGCGGCAGCGCTTCTTGCTCTTGAACCGGCGCGACGATTTCACGATCGTGATGGGCGCGCGAAAGTTTCCGCATCAACGGCAGGATGATCAGCGCGATAAACGTACATCCGACGCCGACCCAGCCCAGCTTGTTGAACAGGGACGTATAGATCGCCAGCGACTCTTCCGGAGACCCTATGTTTTCCGGAATGTGCGCGATGTTCGCCACCACGCTGCCCAGGTATTGCGAGATGCCGACGGCCACGTAGTACGCGCCCATCATGAATCCACCCATGCTCGAAGGAGCGTAGCGCGCGATCATCGCCAAACCGAGTCCGCTGACGAGCAACTCGCCGAGCGAATAAAGACCGTAGCCCCATACCATGATCCAGGACGAGACCTGGCCGTTCACGGCATCGCGTGCTCCGAAACCGTATGTAAAAAATCCGATCGCCACCACGGCGAAACCGAGTGCGAACTTGAATGCGATCGACGGATCTTTCCCGACGCGGCCCAAACCGTTGTAGATAAGCACAAGTATCGGACTGAGCACGACGATCCAGATCGCGTTGAGGTTTTGATACTGCTCGGGAATCCAGTTGAACAGGTGCATTCCGAACAGATTGAAGGATAGGTCGACGTTTTTCTGCGCGAACAAATTCAGCGACGTGGCCATCTGCGCATAGAAGATGAAAAAGAAAATCGTCTGAATGGTCAGCACGAGCGCAGCGCTGAGTCCGGAGCGCTCGCTGCGATGACTCTTCACGATCAGATAGATGAAGATGCCCAAAATGATGACGCCGGCCGAATACACGCAGATACGCGCGATGAGCTGACTTTGCAGGATGAAGGCCGCTACGAAAACCATGACCAGTCCTGCGGCCGCCAGCGCACCGACGCGTGCCGCGCTGACGGGCCGTTCATCTGGCGGCGATCCGATGTGCGCGAGTGTGCGCCGCATCAAACCGTAATTGACCAAACCGAACAACAAGCCGATGGCGCACGTGCCGAACGCCGTGTGCCAGCCTATTTCCATCCCCCACCGTTCTCCGACCCAGTTGCGGATCAGCGGGGTCAACGTCATCGACACCATCGAGCCGATGTTCACGGCCATGTAGTAGATCGTGAACGCGCTATCGATGCGCGTCTCGTCGCCTTCGTAGATTTTGCGAACCAGATTGCCCGCATTCGGTTTGAAGAAACCGTTGCCGACGATAATCACACCGAGCGCCGTGTAAAGCAGCAGCGAATTGTTCGACGGAATCCAGAGCATCGCGTAGCCGAGTGTCAGCACGCACGCACCCGTCAGCATCGTGCGTCGCGTGCCGATCAGCTTGTCGCCGACCCATCCACCGATCGAAGGCGTGGCGTAGATCAGGGCCGCCGCCGCACCCCAGACCAGGTTGGCCTTGCTGTCGACGAATCCCAGATTCTTCATCATGTAGGTGACCATCAACACCTGCATGCCGTAGAAGCCGAACCGCTCCCACATCTCGATCAGAAACACGGTGGAGAACGACTTGGTTTGTGACGGTGCGGCAATCACGTTGGACATGGCGAATACGGTCAGGGCTGGAAGCCGGTAGCGTATCGCAGTTCCTGAGAGGATGCCCGTCCGCGGGTGGAGCGCCGCGTGTTCGTGCCGCGCGTTATGCGGTAACGGTATGTGGACGCAAGAAGGTGTGACGCGAAGCGTCAGTGATGACGCCCAGAGTCGGGCATCGCCGCGGCGAAAACGCCGCAGCGATGTTAGCGAACCATCAAATTACTTGAGCGTGGCCCACGCCTTGCCGTCTTTATAGTGCAGCGTGACTTCGGACGTTTCCTTCAGGTTGATGTCCGTGAAGGTGAGCGAATTGCCCTTGCTGTCCTCGACGCGGATATCCCAATGCGTGGATTGCTCGCGTTTCGGGAACGACACATCGAAGCTTTCGCCATCGGCCAGCGTGTCTTCGCCGAGGACGTCTTCTTCCCAATCGTCGCTGCTGTGCGGCGAGGTGTAGAACTTATGGATTTCCACGCCCGTGTGATTGACCAGCGTGAAATCCTGATCGCCCGCCATGACGGAGCCGGCGAAGAACATCAAAACGGCGGCGAACGCCGCGCCCAGCATATTTCCCTTGAATGACATGGATCGCTCCTCCCGGAATTCGCGCACCGACAATCGGTACACGTTGCATACACCGATGCACGTATCCGGCCAACGCCGGCGTCAGCGTTTTGGCGCCGACGTCGCGATGCCCAGCCACCGTTGGAACAGCGCCGCGCCGATCAACGTCACCAGACAGGCGAGCGAGATCGACGAAAGCACGTCGGAAACGAAGTGATAGTTCTCGTCGACGCGTGAAAGCGCGATGAAAACCGGCACGATCAGCAACGGAATGCGCCAGCGCGGAAAGGCATACATGAGCGGCACGAACAATCCCCAGAAGAACGCGTTGTGCCCCGACGGAAACGAATTGCTGCCCATGAACCAGATGTGGCTCCAGTCGTTCTTCTCGATCAACTGGTACGGACGCATGCGACCGAACACCTCTTTAATCTGCCACGCAGCTTCGATCGTCACCCATTGCACCGCGCCGGCGAAGACGAGCGCACGCGCGATAAAACTCGTGCGACGAATCGCGAGCGTGATCAATCCCACGACGACGAATACACCGCCCAGCAAAAATTGGCCGAGGCCGACATTGCTGCCGACGAGTCCGCGCCCGGTGAAGAAGTCGAGGAATTCGCGTCCGTCGACGAAGAACGCCGCGTTCTCGAATCCGGAATTGTGCACCGACATCGCGATGGACTGATCGAACGCGAAAATGCTGATCAGCGCGATGAGCGCGCAAACCGCTGCGGTGATCGCGAGCGCGCGTCCGCTCATGCCGCGGGCATCAACAGTAGTAGCGCCGCGCCGAGCACGATGCGGTAGATCGCGAACGGCGTGAACCGATGATTTCGGATGTAGCCGAGCAACCATTTCACCGCCACGAACGCAACGACCGTCGATACGACGAATCCGATCGCCAGTGCGGTCCAGTCTTCGTGGCCTTCGTGCGCCTTGAGCGCTTTCAGCAATTCGTAGCCGCTCGCGGCGAACATCGTCGGAATGCCGACGAGGAAGGCGAACTCCGTCGCCGCCGGGCGATTACTGGTGCCCGCCAGCATCGCGATGAAAATCGTCGCCGCCGATCGCGACGTGCCGGGAAAAATCGCCGCGACGATCTGCGCCAGACCGACGAGGATCGCCACGAGCCACGTCACCTTCGTGTCGTCCGCGCGTTTGGCCGCGAGATATTCCGCGGCGATCATCCATACGCCGCCGATCAGGAATGCCCACGCGACCGGTCCGATTTTTTCGGGTAACTTGAAACCGAGTTTGGTGATGACGAGTCCGCCGACCGCCGTGATCAAAAACGCGACGCCGAGTTTCAGCGCGTAATCGCGATTCTCGCGGCGCGTGAAATGCGTCGCGAGTTCCCACAGCCGCGCGCGGTAAATGATCGCCACCGCGAGAATCGCGCCGGCCTGGATCACCACGTTGAAGGTGTCCGACCGCGCGCCGAGCCAGTGCTCGGCGACGAGCAAATGCCCGGTGCTGGAAATGGGCAGGAATTCAGTGATGCCCTCGATGATGCCGAGGAGGACGACATTGATCAGATCGGCCATCGAAAAAAACGAAACCTGGACATGGACGGACGACCGATTATGGCATCATAAGCGCCTCACGCTTCCACTCAATTGCATGCCATGCTGATTTTCGAATTGTCGCAGCCGGGCCGGATGGCCGCGGCGCAGGTCACCGACGACTCTGCGCTGCCGTCCGATCTTCCGAAACATTTGCAGCGCAACGAACCTGTCGGCCTGCCGGAAGTTTCCGAACTTCAGGCGTTGCGTCATTACACGAATCTGTCGCGCAAAAACTTTTCGATCGATACGCAGTTCTATCCGCTGGGCTCGTGCACGATGAAATACAACCCGCGCGCGTGCAATTCGCTGGCGCTGCTGGATGGATTCGCCGCGCGGCATCCGTATGCGCCGGAATCGTTGTCGCAAGGATTCTTGTCGTGCATGCACGATCTGCAGGAAATCCTCGCCGACGTCACCGGTATGAAAGGCGGCGTTTCGCTCGCGCCGATGGCCGGTGCGCAGGGCGAGTTCGCCGGCGTCGCGATGATCATGGCGTACCACCGTCATCGCGGCGATACCGAGCGCACCGAAATCATCGTGCCGGACGCGGCGCACGGCACCAATCCCGCAACCGCGACGACGTGCGGCTGCACCGTGCGCGAGATCCCGACGAATTCGGACGGCGACGTCGACGTCGAAGCGCTGAAAAAAGTGCTCGGTCCGAAAACGGCCGGTATCATGCTGACCAATCCGTCGACGCTCGGCGTGTTCGAACGCCGCATTGTGGAAATTGCTAAATTGGTACACGAGGCCGGCGGCCTGCTTTATTACGATGGCGCCAACCTCAACGCGATCCTCGGCAAAGTGCGGCCCGGCGACATGGGTTTCGACGCCATCCATATGAATCTGCACAAGACCTTCTCCACGCCGCACGGCGGCGGCGGACCGGGCGCGGGTGCAGTCGGCGTATCGGAACGCCTGAAACCGTATTTGCCGATTCCGATGATCGAAAAACGCGCCGACGGAAAATTCGGTTGGGTGCGCAAGAAAGATCGTCCGCAATCCATCGGACGGCTCACGACATTCGCCGGCAACGCGGGGGTGCTGCTGCGCGCTTACGTCTACGCGCGTCTGCTCGGCCGCGAAGGCATGCCGCGCGTGGCGGAATTCGCGACGTTGAATGCGAACTACCTGGCCAAGCGTCTGGCCGAGAAAGGCTACGACCTCGCCTATCCCAAACGCCGTGCCAGCCATGAATTCATCGTCACTGTGAATCGGCAGAAGAAAGAACACGGCGTCACCGCGCTTGATTTTTCCAAGTCCCTGCTCGATCACAACATCCACGCGCCGACGAATTATTTTCCGCTGCTCGTGCCGGAATGCCTGCTGATCGAGCCGACCGAAACCGAAGCCAAGGAAACGCTCGACGAATTCGTCGACGTGATGGGCAAACTGCTCGATCTTGCCGGCACCAACGCGCAGACGATGAAGGATGCGCCGGTGACCATGCCTGTCCGCCGCCTCGACGATGTAAAGGCCGCGAAGGAACTCGACATTGCCTGGCACCACAAACATCTGCACGCGCGCGACACCGCGTTGCCCGCCGGCGTCTGATTTTTTGCGACATCACTTCTAAAGGGAAGGGTGAGCCGCAATGCCCAGCACCGAACCGCGCGGTCCGAAGCAAATCTACAAGGCGTTCGTCTGGTCGCTGAAAGGCATGCGCGCCGGATGGCAGTACGAAGCGTCGTTCCGCCTCGAGGTGTATCTGACGATCATCTTTTTTCCGCTCGGTCTGTGGATCGGTCACGGCGCGCTGGAAAAGGCGATGATGTGCGGAAGTATACTTTTGGTACTTTCCGGGGAGTTGCTGAATTCCGCCGTCGAAGCCGTCGTCGACAAGGTGAGTCCTGAATTCCACGAACTCGCTGGCCGCGCGAAGGACATGGGTTCAGCCGCTGTTTTTCTGCTGATGGTAAATGTCGTGCTGTGCTGGACGCTCGTGTTATGGCAGCGGATTTAGTCGCGGCGGACGACATCGGTTTGCGAGTAGCAGGTTCCATTTGCTCGTCATTCCCGCGAAAGCGGGAATACAGTGCCGCGCGGCTTTCGGAAAGGTCCAAGTCACTGCATTGCCGCACTGGCGGGAATGGTGGACGCATGAGGCGGTCGACGTGAGTTTCCTTAGCGGCGAACTGATCATCGCGCTGCTCACGCTGTCGACGCTGGAGATCGTGCTCGGCGTCGACAATCTCGTCTTCATTTCCATCGCCGTCGGACGCTTGCCGAAAATGCAGCGTCCGCGCGCGCGGCGCATCGGTCTCGTGCTCGCGTGTGGGACGCGCATCGCGCTTCTCGTCACGCTCGCGCACCTGGCGCGGCTTGACGACACGCACATGAAGCTTTTCACCGCGTTCGGAAAAATCATTTCCGTGCGCGATCTCATCATGATCGGCGGTGGTCTTTTCCTGCTCGTCAAAGGCGCGATGGAAATCTGGGACGCGATCTTTTCCGAGCCCGAAGAAGTGCAGGGCGAAACGAGCGCCGCGTCGTTCTGGTGGGTGATCGCGCAGATCGCGCTGATCGACATCGTGTTCTCGCTCGACTCGGTGATTACCGCCGTCGGCATGGTGCGCAACATTCCGGTGATGGTCGCCGCGATCATCCTCGCGGTTGCCGTGATGCTGTTCGCGTCGAATCCGGTGGGCGATTTCATTGACCGCAATCCGACCATCCGCATGCTCGCGCTCGCGTTCATCGTGGTGGTCGGGCTGATGCTGATCGGCGAAGGCGTCGACATCCAGATTCCACGCGCTTATCTGTATTTCGGCATGGGTTTCTCCGCCGTCGTCGAATCATTGAACCTGATCGCCTGGCGTCAGCGCAAAATCCGCAAGGCACGGCGCAAGGCGGCAGCGGTCGACCGGACGCCATCGCAGCCGTCGCAAGCCGATCTGATTGGTCCGCCCGAATCCATGTGAGGCGCATGCAACCGCGTTATGATGTCGCGGGGCTCGGCGATGGTCGCCGACGGAGCTGACATCATGCGAACGATTCGTCTCGGAATTTTGCTGGCTCTGATTGCGCTGATCACCGGCTGCGGCTACAACGCGATCCAGTCGAAAGACGAAGCCGTCACGGCGGCGTGGTCGGAAGTGCTGAACCAGTATCAGCGTCGCGCCGATCTGGTGCCGAATCTCGTCAACACCGTGAAAGGCTACGCGCAGCACGAGGAAGAAGTGCTCGAGAAAGTCACCGAAGCGCGCGCATCCGTCGGCAAGGTAACGCTCACGCCCGACGATCTCAGCGACGAGCAGAAAGTGAAACAGTTTCAGGCCGCGCAGGGTGAGTTGAGCGGCGCGTTGTCGCGCCTGATGGTCGTGAGCGAGAACTATCCGAATCTGAAAGCCGACGCGCTGTTCCAGAATCTGCAGGTGCAACTTGAAGGTACCGAAAACCGTATCACGGTTGCGCGCAACCGCTTTATCGCGGCGGTGCAGGACTACAACACGTTCATTCGCAGCTTTCCGCAAAACATGACCGCCGGCATGTTCCACTACAAAACGAAAGCGAATTTCACAGTCGAGAACGAGAAATCGATTTCGACACCGCCGACCGTCGATTTCAACAAGCCCGCGCCGCAACCGCCCGCGCCACCTGCGCCGCCGCAACCTGCGCACTGAGCGCGGAATGCGCGTGATGCGCACGTGGCTCGGCGTGCTCGCCGGCGCGATGCTGATGCTCGCGACGGCCGTGGCGGACGACCGTCAGCCGATTCCACACGTCGCCCGCGTCACCGACATCGGTGGCGAGCTCGGCGATGCGCAGAAAAAATCGCTCGACGCGAAATTGTCCGCATTCGAACAGCGCAAAGGGTCGCAGATCGCCGTACTGGTTATTCCGACCACGCAACCGGAAGACATCGAACAGTATTCGATCCGCGTCGCCGACCAATGGAAGCTGGGTCGCAAGGATGTCGACGATGGCGTGCTGATCACCGTCGCCACCAGCGATCACAAAGCGCGAATCGAAGTCGGCAAGGGACTCGAAGGCGCCATAACGGACGTTGACGCCGGGCGCATCATCCGCGAATACATGACGCCGAAATTCCGCGCGAACGATTATTACGGCGGCATCGATGAAGCGGTCGATGCCCTCATCAAATTGATCGACGGCGAGCCGCTGCCGCCGCCGATCGAGTCGAACGGTCAGTCGGGCGACGCTTCGAATCTATCGCTGATACCGAACGCTTTGATTTTCGGTTTCGTCCTCAGCGCATTTTTCAGTGGAGTGCCACGAATCGCGCGCGCGTTTCTGATCGCGGTATTGCTCGGCGGCATGGGCTGGCTGGTGTCGCACGTCATCGTGAAAGCGCTCGGCATGAGCGGCATCGGATTCGTGCTGGGATTGTTCGTCGGCCGTGGTGGCTTTTTTGGCGGAAGCGGATTCGGAAGCGGCGGTGGTGGCGGTTTCGGCGGCGGAAGCTGGGGCGGTGGGGGTGGTGGTGGCGGCTTCAGTGGTGGCGGCGGCGGATTTTCGGGCGGCGGCGCGTCGGGGAGCTGGTGATGAAACTGTCGCGACTGTTGCCGCACGCGATCGCATGGGCGCCAATGCGGCGCTATTTCACGCCCGCCGTCGTCGAGTCGATCCAGCACGCCGTCACGAACGGCGAACGCAGGCACGCCGGACAAATCCGTTTCGCTGCGGAAGCCGCGTTGCCGGCGGTGGATGTCGTTCGCGGAATCACGCCGCGTCAGCGCGCCGAACACGTGTTCGCGCAGTTACGCGTGTGGGATACGCACGCCAACAGCGGCGTGCTCATTTATGTGCTGTACGCGGATCGCGCCATCGAGATCGTCGCCGACCGCGGCATTGCGGCGAAAGTGGCGCAATCGGAATGGACGTCCATTTGCGATCGCATGCAACAACGCTTCGCCGCAGGCGAGTTCGAACGCGGTTCGCTCGAAGGCATCGCGGCCGTCAGCGATCTGCTCGCCGCGCACTTTCCACCGGAACCCGGCCAGCAAAACGAATTGGCCGATCGTCCGGTCCTTCTTTGAGGCGTGACTTCCGGACTACTCACGCCGGCTTGAGTTACGCGTTCGAGCACCTACATTTCAGGTGCACTTCTGCCGAATGTGCATGCTGACGAGACGATCATGCTGACCTTCATCCTGTGGTTGCTGCTGTTCGTGTTCTGCTGGCCGCTGGCGCTGCTCGCGCTCGTGCTGTATCCGTTTGTCTGGCTGCTGTTGCTGCCGTTTCGGCTGGTCGGTATCGCGCTGGAAGGCGTGTTCGGATTGCTCGCCGCGCTCGTGTTTCTGCCGGCGCGCGTGTTGCGCGGACGAACTTTAGTCCGATAGTGCGGCGAGCGCGTCCGCCGGCGCCGCGACGCGCGGCAGACATTGCGTGCCGCGGCAGACATAGGCCACGCCGCCTTCGGAGTAACGCTGCGCGGCGAGTGTCGTCAGCAAATCCGTCGCGTTGGCGGGAACGACATAAACGTCGGCACGTCGCGGGGCCGCAACGAGCGCGTCGCGCCACGCACGTTCCTCATCGAGGCCATCGCATCGAACCACCACATGCGCACGCGGTCGCAGCCAATCGTTCAGCGCACGCAACAATGCCGCGCACGACGCCGGATTCTGCCGCAGCGTGCCGAACGACGCGCGCAGCGTTCGCTCGGCCGCGTCGATGAAGCGGTTCTCGCCTGTCAGATGTCCGAGCCGCAACAGATTGCGCGCCGCGACCCCGTTGCCGGAAGGAATGGCTTCGTCGAGCCACGGTTTGGGGCGCTGGATCAGTCGTTCGTGATCGTTCGAAGTGAAGAAAAAACCGCCCGCACCGTTGTCTTCGAACCGCTCCAGCAGCGCATCCGCTAGCTGGATGGCCCAGCGCAAATCGCGCGCGTTCCATCGTGACTGCAGACATTCGACAAGCGCGTCGAGCAGGAACGCGTAGTCGTCGAGATACGCGGTGATGACGGGCGCCGCCGCCGTCGTCGCGAACAGCTTTCCATCGCGCCACGCATGTTCGTACAAATGATCCAGCGCGTTGTCGGCCAATGTTTGCAACGACGCATCGCGCAACGCGCGCGATGCGCGCGCGAGGCCGCCGATCATCAGCGCGTTCCATGACGTGAGAATCTTGTCGTCGAGTCCAGGCCGGATGCGCGTAGAACGCGCGGCGAAAAGTTTTGCAATGGAAGAATCAATGAGTGCTTGCGTGCGTTCGAGGCTGATGTGCAACGTTGTCGCGACGCTTTCTGCGTGTACGGCGACGATCGGATTCCACGCATGCGTTTCGAAATTCGGCGATCGATCGAAACCGAAATGGCGCTCGGCGACAGCGAATTCGTCGGCGTCGAGCAATCGGTGTACGTCGTCGCGTTGCCAGACGTAGAATTTTCCTTCCGCATGTTCGGAATCGGCGTCGAGCGCGCTGTATAAACCGCCCGTTGGCGCCGTCATCTCGCGCGTCAGCCACGCAACGATGCGTCGCGCCACCAGTGGCGACCCTGCGTCGACATAAAGTGGCAGCAGTTGCGCGTTGTCGTACAGCATTTTTTCAAAGTGCGGAATCTCCCAGCGTTCGTCGACGGAATAGCGGCAGAATCCGCCGCCAATCTGATCGTGAATGCCGCCCTCGGCCATCTTCTGCAGCGTGAACACGACGCGCTCGGCCGCATCAAGATCTAGCAGCAATTCCATCTCCGGTCCATGCGGAAATTTCGGCGCGCCACGATGACCGCCGTGCAGCCCATCGAAGGATTTTTCGATCTGCGCGATGGCCGCGCGGAGGGGCGCGTCGTCGATCTCGCCGTCGAATTGCGCGTCGTTGCCGATGCCGGTGAGAAATTCCTGGAGCGCGGCGTTTTGCGAGCGGACATCGCTGCGACGCGAATCCCAGAAATCGCGCACTTGCCGTAGTACGTGCGTGAACGGCGGCATGCCGTAGCGTGCGTCCTTCGGGAAATAGGTGCCGGCGAAAAAGGGAACGTGATCGTCGGGCGCGAGGAATACCGTCAGCGGCCAGCCGCCGCCGCGCCGAGTCAGCGCCTGATGCGCGAGCTGGTAGATCTTGTCGATGTCCGGCCGTTCTTCGCGGTCCACTTTTATACAAATGAACAAATCGTTCATCAGCGCCGCGGTGGCCGCATCCTCGAAACTCTCGTGCGCCATCACGTGGCACCAATGGCAGGCGCTATAGCCGATCGAGAGCAAAATCGGCTTTTCCTGCGCGCGCGCCTGGGCGAGGGCTTCATCGCACCATGGCCACCAGTCGACCGGATTCTGCGCGTGCTGGCGCAGATATGGGCTGTTCGCGTCGGCGAGGTGGTTGCTCATCGACGCGAACGAAGCGGCATCATTGTGCGATCGGCGCGCCGGGCCCGAGATACTTTTGCAGGAATGCTTCGGTCACGTTGAAGCGGTCGACGTTGTTTTCTTCCTTGTAGAAACCGTGACCTTCTTTCGGTTTGGTCAGGTATTCGACCGGCTTGCCGGCTTTCTGCAACGCATCGCGCATTTCGCGCGCGTTCTTCACCGGCACGCGCGGGTCGTCCTCGCCGTGGATGATCAGGATCGGCACGTTGAATTTGTCGATGTGATCGATCGCGGAGTTCGCCGTTAGATACGCCGGATCGTCGAGTCCCCACGCTTCGCGCAGGAAATTCTTGCCGGCGCGGGAATGGCGAGTGTCCGCGTCGGCCCACAGACGGATGTCGGAAATACCGGCGATCGCGACCGAGCATTTGAACGTGCCCTGCGGCGCGTACACCGGTTGGAAGTACGCGGTGTATCCGCCGTAGCTCGCGCCGTAAACACACACGCGGCTTTTGTCGACGTAGCCTTGATCGATCGCCCACGTCAGGCCGTCGAGCATGTCCTGCATCATGCCGGTGCCCATCTGCAGTTTGCCCGATTCCTCGAACGCTTTGCCGCGTCCGCCGGAACCGCGGTAATTCACCTGCACGACGGCGTAGCCGCGCGTGGCGAGGAATTGCGCTTCGGTGTTTTCCCACGAGCGCGACAAATCCCATGAATCGTCGATCGTGATCGGGCCGCCGTGCGCGATCAGGATCGCGGGCAGATTTTTTTCCACGCGGTGCGGCGGCAACGTCAGGAAGCCTTCGAGTTCCTTGCCGCTGGATGCTTTGAACCAGAACGGTTTGCGTTCGCCGAGTCGATCCGCCGTCATCCACGGCTTCGACTGGAACAGCGGGCGCAAATTGTTCGTCTTCATATCGAACAGCGCGTACGTGCCCGGATCGCGATCGCTGGTGGCGAAAATGAGCAGTGTCGATCCGTCGTCGTTCATGGCGACGGGTACGACCATGTGATCCGGGAATTTTGCGTTGAGCGCTTTGATCACCGTTGCGTAGCGATCGTCGGCGAGATAATCGAACGTCGGCTTGCCTTCTTCGAACAGCGCGGCATACGGCTCGCGCGGCGACGGCGTCCAGAACACGCCGGCCACGCTCACGCGCGGATTGGATGCGAGCACGTGCGAATCGGTTCCGTCGAGATTGCTCATCATGAACGCGTCGGGACCGCCGTTCGGATTTCCGATGGAATACAAATGCTGGCCGTCATTGCTGATGCGGTTCGGCATCAGCCACGCGCCGACGACGGCGTGCGGCAGTTCGGTCCAGTGATCGTCCGGCCCGGCCCGATAGTAGACGTGTTCTTTCAGCGCGTTGTCGTAACCGTATGCGTAACGCGCGACGCCATCGTGAATCACGAATTCGTAATCGTCCTGTCCGATTTCGCCGATCAGTTTCACGCTGCCGGCCACGGCATTGATGTCGTAGATCTGCGTGCGATGCGCCTGCGCGTCGTCGCCGCCGGTTTCGGGAAACGGATGGACGTTCAGATAGAAATGTCCGTTGGCATGTTCGGGCCGGCCGGCGATGGTGCCGAAGCCGATCGGAATTTTCAGGACGTTCGGCGCGAACATCGCGTTGCGCTGCGTATCGGAATACAACACGCGCTTGTTGCCCCCGTCCATATCGACGGCGATGATGTCGCCGGTCGGCGTGGGCGCTTCGGCGAATGCGGTTTCCTTGCCCACGCCCATCACCAGCCGCTTGTTGTCGACCCACGTGATTTCGATCGGCAGGAAATTCTGATTCATGTCGAGCCGGCTGATGAATTTCAGATCCGGCAAATGCAGCACGGCAAGCTGGTATTTGTTCTCGCCGTTGTCGGTGTTGTGCACCGAAAGCGCGATGTGCTCGCCGTCGGGCGAGATGCTCGGCTGATCGAGCGGCGGATGTTTGGCGAAATCGATTTCCGGCACCACGGTCACCGAAGGCAGCGTGACGGGTTTGGCGTCGTCGGCCTGCGCACAGGAAAACGCACCGAGCAGCAAGGTGATCACACAACCGCAGCGAACGTTCATTGCAGACTCCGCGTTTCTTTCGACAACCGGCATTATGCAAGAGCCGATATTGCCGTACCATCGCTGGATGTCCGACGACGTCACCTATCCGGCGCTGTACCTCAAACGCGGCGAAGATGCGCGTTTGCGCACCGGCCATTTGTGGGTGTTCTCGAACGAAGTCGACGTGAAGCGTTCGCCGCTCACCGATTTCCAGCCGGGTGCGGCGTGCGTGATCGTCGATTCGACCGACAAGCCGATCGGCATCGGATATGTGAATCCGAATTCGCTGATCGCCGCGCGGCTGGTCAATCGCGGCGTCGCGCACGTGCTCGATCGATCGCTGATCATCCATAAATGCAACGTCGCGCTGTCGTTGCGCGAGCGATTGTTTGCCGAACCGTACTATCGGCTCGTTTTCGGAGAATCCGACGGATTGCCGGGGCTCACCGTCGATCGCTACGGCGATGTGCTTGTCGCGCAAACGACGACGGCCGGCATGGAACGCTTGAAAACCGAAATTGCCGAAGCGCTCATCAAGGTCGTCAAACCGCGCGCGCTTGTGTGGAAGAACGATGCGGGTAGTCGTGCGCTCGAGCAGTTGCCCGACTATGTCGATGTCGCGTTTGGTGATGTGCCGGCACTAACGCTCGCGCGCGAAGGCGGCATCGACTTTGAAATCGATCCCATCGGCGGACAGAAAACCGGCTGGTTTTACGATCAGCGCGCGAATCGCGATTTACTCGGCACGTACGCGAAAGGCAAGCGCGTGCTCGATGTCTTCAGTTATCTCGGCGGCTGGGGATTGCGCGCGGCCGCCGCCGGGGCGGAGGAAGTGGTGTGTGTCGACGCGTCGGCGTCGGCGGTCGACGCGATCACGCGCAATGCCGCGCGCAACGGATTCGGCGATCGCGTGCGCGCGGTCAAATCCGACGCGTTCGATTATCTCAAGTCGCTGCGCGAACAGCGCGAACGGTTCGATGTGATCGTGCTCGATCCGCCGGCGTTCGTGAAACGCAAGAAGGACTTCGCAGAAGGCCGTCTCGCTTATCGCCGCATCAACGAAATGGCGATGCAGATTCTCGCGCGCGACGGCATTTTGATCACCTGCTCGTGTTCGTATCACATGTCGCGCGCAACGCTGCTGGAGGCTGTGCAGCAAGGTGCGCGACATCTCGATCGCCAGGTGCAGGTGCTTTCGCAGCTTCAGCAGGCGCCGGATCACCCGGTGCATCCGGCCATCGTCGAGACGGATTATCTGAAAGGGTTTATTTGCCGCGTGTTGCCGTCCTGAAATCGCCGCGCCGGCAGTTCGGATAAAATCGCGATTCGCATTCCTGTCCGGATCCCGATGCCCTATTTCCACGACATCAACCCCATCGCCTTTTCCGTCGGGCCGCTCGCCGTGCACTGGTACGGCATCATGTATCTGCTCGGATTCGTCGGCGCGTGGCTGCTCGGCAACGCACGCATCAAGCAAGGCCGGCTGCCGATCGGCCCAGAATCGTTTTCGGATCTGTCGTTCTACGTGATGCTCGGCGTGATCGTCGGCGGCCGCATCGGTTACATGTTGTTCTATGCCGAGCCCTGGATGACGACCGATCCGCTGGCGATTTTCCGTGTCTGGGAAGGCGGCATGGCATTCCACGGCGGGCTGCTCGGCGTGCTCGCCGCCGGGTGGATATGGTCGCGCCGAAATCGCATCCATTTTTTCGACACGGTCGATTTCGTCGCGCCGCTGGTGCCGATCGGTCTTGGGCTGGGCCGTCTCGGCAATTTTATCGGTGGCGAATTGTGGGGACGCCGCACCGATCTGCCGTGGGGCGTGATTTTTCCGCGTTCGCTGGAAGACATCAGCACTTCGCGCGATGAATTGCACCGACTGTATCTGGCCGGACAGCTCAATCACGAAGCGCGGCATCCATCGCAGCTTTACGAATTTGCGCTTGAAGGTATTGTGCTGTTCACGGCGTTGTGGATTTTTTCGCGCAAGCCGCGACCGCGTTACGCGGTGTCCGGATTGTTCGCGCTCCTGTACGGATTGTTCCGTTTCGGCATCGAATTTGTGCGCGAACCCGACGTGCAGCTCGGCTTCATCGCGTTCGACTGGTTGACGATGGGGCAGTTGCTGTCGCTGCCGCTGATCGTCGTGGG
>CAZZYA010000065.1:0-15569 GCA_964658115.1 uncultured Rudaea sp.
TGGACCGGACGTACCTGCGCTTACGCCATTACCCGGCTCGTTATCGAGAATGACCGCACGTTGCCCCAGTGCGGTCTGTACGGTTGCCCGAGCCTGATCGTTTAGACCGACATGCCCGAGCAGTTGCTGTTCGTCAGGACGAAGCACACGTTACGACAGAATGGTCGTGGCTTTGATCTTGCCCGACGTCAGGAACGTGGGCGTAGCGAACGACGCATTCTGCGAGAACTGCAGCCCCAATCGACCATACCCGGCGATCTGGATCGTCGCCTGCAGGTCGAAGGACACCACGGCTGCTGTCGAGCCGCCCACTGCGCCAGGAGCGCCGCCCGTTGCGCTGACCGAACCGGCTGCCGCGTTATAACTGATAGCGGCAGCGCCGAAAATGATCGTTAAGCCGTCGTACGCCTGCAGACCAATTTTCAGACCGCCCGACGCGTTCGCCGAGCAAATACCGTGAACCTCGATATCCCACCAATTCGAGAACACACCTTCGCCCAGTTCGACCTGCAGTCCGTTACCCTGGATGCCAAGGCCCGTAGTACCCGACGCTACCGCATCGACCAGGGTCGTGCTGCTGGCGACGTTGGCCGTGTTGCTGGTCAGAAGATTCTGCAGAACGACGGGAAACGTATCAAACAGCGTGTTCTGGGCATGAAACCCGAAACCCGATACGGTTTGCGCTGCCTGGATGCCACGAATGCTGAAGCCCATGATAGTTTCCTTAAGTCGGACGCGGACGCGTGTGTATTTCGATAGGCACGGCAGCCGCCGTGGTCGTTTTGACGAACTGCATGCTGAAACCACCGGGGACAACCAGCGCCTGCGCTGTGGCTGTCAGCTGGTACAGGAAGGGCGTTGCACCTGCGCCGTAGAGGTTGATGCCGCCGAATGCGCCGACGACCTGCACCGTGACGGTTTCCGTCGTGGCGAGTCCCGGTGCGGTGACAACGATCGATTCGGCATCCACCCACGAACGAGGCGCGGTGGTGACGGCAGCGGTTGTCGCGGATGACAGTTGTTCGAATGCGCTCATGGCAATTTCTCCAGCGCCAGTTGCAGCGCGCGTTTAATGGTGGGCATGAGCGTCGGATTGGCTAGCGCTGCCTGACGGAAACGGTCGGCAACACTTTCGATCGTCAGCGTTTCCTTGGTCTGTACTTCCAGTCGCGCACGATAACGATCGCTGCGACGTTCCAGCATGAAAGCGACCATACGCTGATCGCCTTCTGCGCACAGGTCGAATCCCTTAGCCTCGATGTCGTCCGTGATGCCACGATCGATTTCGAGAAACTCTTCGCGCCACGCCGGATCGGACTCGATCCACTTCTTCAGCGCCTCGCGACCCACGCCGACCGCTTGCGCAGCCGCCTTGAGTGTCCGGCGCTTCTCGAACTCCTCCAGCGCGGTAGCGACGATCTTGGCCTTACGCTCGGGATCGAGCGAGATGGCGATCGAACGTCCACGCGTGGCGGAAGGATGGCCCATTACTTCTTCGATTTGTGCGCAGTTTTAGCCGCTTTGTGCGGCGCTTTCTTCGCGGCACGTTTCGCCTTGTGCGTCTTGGCGTGATCGGACTCGTCGTCCTTCACCGCCTTGTCGCCGTGCGCCAGCTTCTGCGCGCGCTTGTATTCCTCGGACGGCTCACCCTTGAGTTCGGCGCTGTGCGCGGTGATCTTCGGGTTCTTTTCGTCCTCGACCTTCACGCGATGCGCGATGACGGCACGGAAGTTCGGATTGAACGCGCTGGCGTCCTGACCTTCGGTCGATTCGGCAGTTGCCGTAGCCGGGGTGTTACCGGCGAGTTTTGGTTGTGTTGGCTGGCCCATGGCATTCAATCCTCGTTAGGTGGATACAACCGGTTGTCTTACGTTCTCGCTACTCGGAGTCAACATGGATTGGGGAAACGTTGCACCGTGGTGGGTGCCAGCCATCACCTCACGGATAGGCTGTTTTCAGTCTCGCCGGTCGTACGTGCGCGTTGTATCAGATACGGCCTAGCAAAACAAGCACGACGATGATAACCAGCACAAGGCCGATTCCACCGCCACCATACCAGCCATAGCCATAGCCGCCAGTTGGTACGCCGCCCAGCAGCGCCAGGATGAGCAATACAATCAGGATCGTACCGATAGTCATGCGTGCATCTCCTTGCGCCACTGACGGCGAGACAAGCTACTTTCTTTGCGCTTAGCGCGAAATGCATTCCTGACCATCTGCGCAGGACGCTCGATACTTCGAAGGAATCTGCCGAGACTCACGACTGACGCGTCGCAGCGTTGACCGCTGCCAAGTCCGTAGCGACCTGAGTATCGAGTGCGGCCCAGTCACTGTCGGTCGGGATGTGACCCGATTGCTGCCAGGCTTGCGCCTGTGCGAGCTGTGCCTGGAACTTCTGGTACAGCGCAACACCCGCCGGAACGACGGTCAGCGCTTGGCTCAAAATGCTAATGATTGCGGCTAAGGCTGGCATTAATGTGTCCCCTGGATGGTGGCGAGAATGGCAGTCAGCGCGACCACGGCATTCTGTGCCGAGACGATCGCGGCGTTCGCCGTAGATGTGGAGAAGTTCGGATCGCGCACCGCTGCTTCAGCGGAGTTGATCGCCGTGTTGGCGACCACGGACGCTTCCTGCAGCTTCTGCGTCACCTTGGCATCCGAACATACCTTCGGGCCATTGGTCACGCACGGAGGCAGGTTGTCGTACACCAGCACGGCCTGCAAGGCGACGTCGAACGAAGACTTGATGTTGTAGATCGTGTTTTGCGGCGTGGTCGTGCCTGTCGTCGCGCAACCGGCGAGCAGTGCTGTTAGCGCAACTGCCTTAACAATAATTCGTTTCACGTGAAACCTCCTAGGATAAGGGCCCGATAATATACACCCTCGGGCAACGGGGACCGATCATACTTCCACCTGGCGTAACGTCCAAAAGTCGTCCGCCAGGTCCAGGTCGGTGAGGTAAGCATACGGCATCCACTCGTAGCCGGCCAATGCCCAACTGATGCCCCAGCTGTTGCGGATGAGGAACAACTGACGCGATGCATCATAGCCGACGATGAGCTGACAGTGACCGCCCAGCACCTGTTCGTTCGGCCCCGGCATCGGCACGATACCATCGGTCGCTACCTTCTGCGACTCGAACGACTCGTACAACGTCGCACCGAATACCACCGGGAATCCTGCGGCCAGCGATACCTCGATGTTCGTCACGCCCGACTTGGACGCATCGTTGATGACGCGCAGGTACTTGACGACCTGATGCTTGAGCGCAGCTGTGTAATCCTTCGCCGCCGGTTTCGTGGCGAACTTGGCGATCGTGTACGGCCATGCCGTTTCCTGCACGGCGCCGTACTTGACGGCAGCCTTGATCGCGTCGCGAATCTCGGCGCCTGCGTCCTCCTTGACCGTACCTTCGATCAGGCGCGAGTTGTAGTACTCGAACAGGTGACTCGGCTTCATGAACTTGCCGGTCTGCTGATTGTTGATGAAGTCGAACGCAGCCAGTGTGCCGAATGCGGTGCATGAACCTAGCTGGCCCTGATCCTGGATCGGCGGCATGTGCGGCGATCCGCGCAGATCGATCGTCTGCGGCACCGGTGTGGCTGCTTCCTTGGCGAAGAACGCGCTCTCGTGATAGATCAGGTCGCGCTTGTCCGGCAGGTCGGGTTTCCAGCCGGTACCGTGTGTCTTCACTGTTCCACGTGGATCATTCATGGCTCACCCTTTGCGGTAACACTTGCGGTCTGTCCGGGATCGAGATTGACGGTCTTCGACGTGTCCGGCGTCAACGCATTCTGCGCCACGGCGATGGTTTGCGCCTGCTGCGCGTTGGCTTCGATCAGCTTACGGTTGTTGGCGCTGCTACCGAAGAAATAGCCGACAACCAGACTCACTTGCGTGCCGACTATGCCCAAGACCGTGCTGTACAACTGCGTGTTAGCGGTCGGCAGATCGTGGTACGACAGCATGTACACCACAAACGCCAGGATCGCGACCATGCCGACGCCAATCAGCGCGCCGGCAAAGTTGATCGTGTATTGAGCGTTATCAGCCATACGGGCTGAATCCGCCGCCGCCTTGTTGCGGGTTGTCTTTGTCGGTCAATGAATTGATCCACTTGACCGCATCGGCTTCGCTGCCGGAAAAACGGGTCGGAACGACCTTGACGCCATAATTAACACCGGCCTTGACGTACGACTGAATGACGCCGTTGCCCAGTCCTACCTTGCCGGTTGTCATCGGATACACCGTCTGCACACTGGCGGGCACGAAGGCCATGTTCGGATTGTTGAGCATGTCGTCGGCCACTTTGGCGTTCAATTCGCTGAATGCGTAATCAAGCGATGTGTAGGCGAAGTTTGCCTTGTTGTAGTCGGCGACGAACAGCCAGCCCTTGGCGTATTTCGGCTGCGTGATTCCTGCCGGTGATACGAAATCGGCATCGGTCGGCGCGAAGCGCGGCTGGCTGGTATCGATCCCTGCCGGACGCGTGTTGAGTGACGAAGGTTCGAATACCGGGCCGTTTTCGAGTACTGGCGTCGGCGCGGCAGCAGTGGTTTTACGATTGTGCGACATAACGGTACTCTCCGGATTAGTGTGTGGTTTGCTTGAAGTACGTGATCAGGTTAACCAGCGCTCGACGAAAAGAGGGCGCTTTCCCAGGCGGTAACTCGGTCGCCCATTTCAACTCCCCGTTTGTCGCAGCAAATGTCTCGGCGAGCAGCGCTCTGACCAAGTGCGAAACAACGAGCGTATTCTGCCGATATCCCTGGTGGTAGCCCAATAGGGCCTCCAAAGATGCTGCCAGTTTCGGCATCAACAGTAGCCGGTGGCCAGCTTTCTGCGCTGCGCTCTCGGATGTTAGCTCGATAGCTTGCAGCTGCTGGATCAGCGCTTGGGCGTCCTCCACGGGTGTCATGAGCGCGTCTCATCGGCGTTTTCTCTGTGTAGTCCAAGTTACCAAGGCCGTCAACAGGTTGAGCGCTGCGATCGCCAGCAGCACGCCTTGTGCGCCGGTGGCATGTTCAGCTAAGGCGTCCATGTCGGTGCTGGGCTGATGAACGTGGCCAGACGGTTGAGCCAGCCTTCGGCGAAGACGGATTGAGAATGATTCTTGTTTATGATGATGCCATAGAACTGCGTACGAAGCGCTAGGATCGAATAATAAATTACCCGCCACGATGGTATTAAATTCATCTTCGATTGCGTCTGAGGGCCAATGGAGCCGTCTGGCGTGCATCCTAGCGCCATCTGTAGCCACTTGATTCCGTTTCCGGGACCATGCGCCACACACGAATCTGCGGTAAGTTCAAATACGTTGAAATCCGGGATCGTGTCGATACGCCAGTCGTGGAGGATGCGTACATAGGCAGCAGCTGCCTGATCGCGCGTGAGATTGCGCACATCGCCAAGGCCATAGTCGTTCGCCGTTGCTTGAGTTATGCCGAAGTTCGTTGCGCCGCCCGCGTCGGCAGGATTGTCCGTGTAGCCGCCTTCCTCGTCGAGGATGTTGGCGATCACAGCGTTGATCTGCGCCTCAGTCAGCATGCCAGCGTCAACCGCATGCGTTGCGCCCACGCGGCGTAGGCGTGTGGTGCCGTTGCGCCCCAGCACGCGCGAAACCCCGGCGACTCGCACACCCAGTGGGCGTTGCGATGCCACAGGCGAGGCTTGTTGCCGTTTTCGTCGGTCAGCATGGCGCGATGCTAGCGCTGCCAGCGTCCGCGCGCAACTGGCACACAGCGAAAACTGAATTGGTACCATCGGGTACGGGCGAGTGGTGGGATCAATTTTGCCATTACGCCACCTTCGCGGGTTTCTTGAACTCGTACCCGATGAAGCCGTCTTTGTCCTCCGGGTACCACTCGAACTTGTAACCCCACGTCACTGTTTTCATCGTCAGATCACCATTAGGTTTTCTTAACAATACCCACGACATCAAGCCCAGTCGATGCCGGTTGCCAGCCTTGTCGGTCAGCAAGACAAACCACCCTTTCGGTGCATTGGTAGACACCACAATTTCGTCGTGCATATTGCATGTTCCCAAAGTTCCCAGAAACCCACTATTTTCCTAAACCCTACAGAAACACCATAACCACCCCCAAATATACTATATCCCTATATCTTATAAGCAAGTAGGAACAGTAGGAACATAGGAACACAGATGATTTTATTCATTTTTTGTGTTCTCACTGTTCCTATATACCCAGACCAATTTTGTTCCCACTCTTTTTCGTGTTCTCATCCACCCCACAATCTTCATCGCTCGACCCGCACGCATTTCATCGCCACGACCGATGCGCCCGGGTAGCATGTTCATGGCTTCGGTGAGGAAGTTGAACACCGTCGCTTCCGTGAGTGGAGCATCGCGTGGACGCCACTCCGGCTGATCCAGCCGCTTACCACTGACGGCATCCTCGTAGGAGGGTGATTCGACGATGTACTGCTTGAACATCAGCTCCCACGTGTCCTCATGACGCCTGTCGGATTGCTCGGACTGGGCGATATCCCACGGCACGATCCAGTGCGGCTCGTCGTTATAGCGGACAAACGCGACAGCCTCGGCAAATAACTGGTTTCGATTGGCGATCAGCCAATCATGGTCGATTCGACCGCATTTAATGGGCCAAAACCGACGTGCGCCAGTGTCATCCCTATTCCAGTCATCGCGATTTGTAGTTCCAGCGAAAGCGCATTGACGCGCATGATCGGCAGTGTGTCGCCCGTACGGCACGCGGTATCGATCCACCGCGCAACTAACGATGCCCTTGATCTTGTCGACATCTGCCTGCTTGAATGCATGCATTTCCGCGATTTCGATGAGCCACTTGCCCTGTAAGACGCCATAAAAATCCTTTGAAGTAACCGATTCGTGCGATTCAGCGAACCACGCGCCACCGAGGATGCCCAGCGCCTTTGACTTACCCACGCCTTGGGCGCCTTCAAAGATGGGCATGTAGTCCGATTTACAGCCTGGTTCGAATGTACGCCTGACCATAGTCAATATCAGGTTGCGACAAACAGCCACCTCGTACTCACTGCCTGCCGTACCGAACCCCTTGGTTGCCAGCTCGCGCAAACGGGGTTGTTGATCCCATTCGAGCGAGTCGAGCCAGTCGTACGCGCAATTACGCTTTTCTCGCATGGCGTAAGCGATTACCGCCTCGCCGGCCATTCGTGATGTAACGCGCGGAATACCCGTTACGCGCTGTAGATGCAGGGCTAGCGCAATATCGTTATGGTCCGTCCATTCGGTGTCGATATCGACATTCCAGCGATGCAGTATTCGACTCAGGAACGTGTCGAACCATATCTTCCCGGCAAACTCGGGTGAGCGTTCGAGAGTTTTAACGCAGTTATCGAGCGTAGCCTGCGGAATACCCTTATCGCTGCGCGCAAGGTCGAGATCGACCGATGCCGAAATCCGGTCAGCTAGCTCACCGGTTTTTTCCTGTGGGGTTCCGAAATACTGCTTGAGATGCTGCGCTACGAACGGTCCTGCAGCATCGGGAAGTCTTACGAACGTCTCCGGCAGCACATAGGTATCGACGTAGCCGCATTTGGAGGCTACCTGTGCCACGCCGGGAAGCACGTCGTCGCGATAATCCGACCAGACGTAGACTATTCGCCCCTTGAACGCATCGTGCGCCTTGGGCGAGTCGGTGAACCCGACGACGATCAAGTGGGGGAATATCGGCTCTATCTTGGCCCGCGAGAACTCATCGACGATGAGGATACTGGCGTCCGGTTGACGCGCGATGGCGTCGAGATTGAAAAACTGTCCTGTCTGTGGTGCGTTCGACATACATTAAGCCCTACATCTTGTGTTTTAACGAAGACGGAGGGATAATGCAGACTACTGAAGTCGCGCGACCGCTCCGTCGCCACTTACACGCCGTCCTCGTCAGACGGCGTTCTTTTTTAGACTACCACTTATTAAAGTCGGGCGTGAAGTGAGCTTTGCCGCGCAACACGAACCAGGGACGTTTGTACCATGGCACCCGGAATACCTTTGCGATTCTCCAGCGTGTGCGGATAAGTCCAAGTCTGGAGATAGGCGTTTCTTCTTGTTTTTTCATGCTGCTACCGGCGTGATTGTCACGTAACAACAACCCGCATTCTTGCGGTACTCGCCGCGAGAGACACCGAGCGTATCGACCTGTTCGTCATCCTCGAACAGTCCCGCCTTGACCAGCGCGTCGAGGGTCGCCTTGATGCGGTTGTCGATATCGTATTTGCGGCGCGTAGGTGCGTGCAGGACAAGCGCTACGTTGAGCCGTACGTCCTCACCCCACGGTTGCCAGTCGTTCGCCAGGAACGCGCGCGTGACGATAGCGGCCACGTCCTGAATGAAGTGCTGACCCTCCTTGCTGATGTAGGTCACATTGCGACCTTTGCGCCAGTAGTGATTGACGCTCGGCGGAAACGGTAGTTCTAGGGTGATCATTTGCCGCGCTTCCACTGCGCCTTCGGCACGACACCGACGAAATGCGTCGGATAGTTCGGCCAGTCGGTCACGAAATCGTTCGGATCGCGCGCACCGATACTGGCACCGTTTTGCGTGGCGCAGGTAATACGCGCACCCGGGAACAGCGCGCGCACCTGGTCCAGCGTGTCGGCAGCGTGCGTAAAGGTGCGGCGGTTGGATTCGCGGCTCATAGAGTAAATAGCGCGATGACAGCCGCGATAACGGCCGGATACATCCAACCGTGAATTTTCATTGTAGTAAAGTGTTTCATATTGTGAACGCATGCGACGATAAAGCAGTATGTCCACAGGACAATCATGGCCCAGCAACATCCGTGAATAAAAGGCAGCCAGTTCATTTCACCATCCCTCGTATGATGTGAGACCACCACTTCGGTATACGTTTATACTTTCCATGTCGCCAGTGATTGACGGCCTGGCGCGTGGTCCCGAGTCGTTCGGCCAGTGCCGTGAATGTTTTCACATCCAGCATGGTCATGGCCTGTTGTACGGTCAGTCGTTTGTTATTGTCCATGGCCGCATTATGCACATCGTAAAATATTTTTCAAATACCTGTTGACAAGTCGATTCCGTGCGTGTAAAGTTTTTTGCATCAACAGCGGAGTCAGACGAATGAACACCCAAGCACACGTGACGCGTACGCCGATTCAAGAAGCATATGAGCGCGGCTATGAACAGGCAATTCGAACCATCCGTTTAAGCGAGTCTCCGCTGCGTGATGCAGCTTCGGCTCTGTTGGAGGCTCTAGAAGAAATGGTTGCCAACTACGAACCGCCTTCTGGCCACAAAATCGGTGACAAAGCCCGCGCCGCCATCGCCAAAGCCCAAGGCGGCGCAGCATGAGCGCCGCCACTGTGACGCATACGCCGGGGCCGTGGAAAGCACAGCGCGCCGAAGGCTGGAGAAACACAGATATCTTCGCGTGCGATAAGGACGAAACCTACATTTGCGCAATTAACGAAGATAATGACGAGCGCGCGGCCAACGCCCGCCTAATCGCCGCCGCGCCGGAGTTGTTGGAGGCGCTGTTGAAAATTGTTAACACACCGACCGAACAATTTTATAGCGCTATGCAACATCGCAGTTGGTGCGAGCTTATTTCTAGTAGAGCCATCGCCAAGGCACGAGGATTTTACGAATGGCGAACCGATTCGAATGGAGAATGGCCGCAATCGTTGCTTGATGAGATCGCCAAAGCCCAAGGCGGTGCAGCATGAGCACCGACTTATGAATATCATTGATGCTTTGAACTGGCACCGGCAGCGAGCGGAAACTGCTAAGCAGAAAGCCGATGAAGCATGCAGCATTTCTGTGAAAGAGCCAAGTAATTTCTCTTATCACATTTACCGCAACAATAAGTTCTACAAAGAGTACATGCTGCATTCGTCGTGCATCAAAGCAATCGAAACATCAATACCCACTTGCGAAGTATGCGGTCCTTTTGCTGGCGTCATGTACAAGACGTTCGATAACGTTTGGCAATGTCCGAAATGCGAAGCAATGTATACCATGAGAAATTTAGGTGAAATATGAAATTCCGCATAACACGCTACACCGGAGCTTGATATGAATGCCCACTGGTTCACCGACGAAGCCAACAACTACATCACCACCGTGCAACTGGGTGACGGCCCGAACGCGATCGACGTTCCGGTCTACGCGCACCACTACGAAACGGTACGCGAGCAACTGATCGAAGCGCAGGACTGCGTGGACGAGGCCGACGTGAAGGAACCCGACCCCAGCCGCGTGCATGAACTGGCGTGCGAGCTGGCGGTCGTGGAGTACGACGAGGCGCGGTCGGTGCGGGGGTATGACTAATGCTTGCGCCACAAGAGGGATGGCAGCCGATAGAGACTGCGCCTAAGAAAACGGAAATCCTTGTCGGAAGATTTCGCAACAAGAAATGGATATTTTGTCAATCTGGTTTTTATTACGACGCTGGTGATTGGGAAGGCAGCGAAAAACCTTACTGGTATTGGCATTGCGACCACGACAAAAATGGCGTAACTGACGAAGACCCCACGCACTGGATGCCACTACCGGAGCCGCCCGATGTTTCTGCCTGATCCCAGCAATTTGAGCCTGATCGACATGGCCCGCGAGCTGAGCGCGATGGCGATCAAGACCGAATCGAAAACGTGTGCGATATGCACCCCGGATTACGTGTGCTTTTGGCATCGCGGGGAATGTGAAAGCCGGACGGATGAGGATTGATGATGCGTGTTCTGGTTGCCTGCGAGTTTTCCGGTGTCGTGCGTGAGGCGTTTCGCCGGCACGGACACGATGCCTGGTCGTGCGATCTGCTGCCTGCTGAGGATGGGAGCGAATTTCATACAACCATAGACGCCATCGCTGCTTCCTATGGCGACTGGGACTTGATGATTGCGCACCCGCCATGCACTCACTTGGCGGTAAGTGGAGCGCGCTGGTTTAAGGAGAAGCGCGCACAACAAGAAGATGCATTGGTATTCGTAGAAGAACTTATGGCCGCACCTATCCCGCACATAGCCGTCGAGAACCCCATCAGCATCATCTCTTCGCGCATTCGGAAGCCGGACCAGATTATCCAGCCGTGGATGTTCGGACATGGCGAAACGAAGGCAACGTGTCTGTGGCTCAAGAATCTGCCAAAGCTCGTTCCCGCCAACATTGTCGAGGGACGCGAGGCGCGCGTACACAGGATGCCGCCTGGACCTGATCGCTGGAAGGAACGTAGCAGAACACTAACCGGCATTGCTGACGCGATGGCCGAGCAGTGGGGCAGCCTTGGTCACCCCATCGAAGATTGTCGGAAGGAGGGAGAGTCGTGCTAGTGACTAAACGAATCACGTACTGCTCTGAGTGCGGCAAGGAATTGAAGTCCGCTGACGACTGGTCGAGGTGCCGCGCACAACACTCGTTAGACGCGTACAGGAATTTTGTTGGCCCAAAGAAATATGCCGAATACGTCGATTGGTTCAACACGTTTATGCAGAAGGAGGGAGAGTGAAGACTGAAACGAAATTTGTTTGGGTGGTTGAAATGAAATCATCCAAAAGTTGGGCACCTTGCGCCTCGGCATTTTTACTTCGCAAGGACGCACTTGGCTATAGCGGCGTGCTTCATTGGAAAGAAAATAATCCAACTGAATCATTTCGGGTTAGTAAATATGTGCGGCTGAAGCCATGACCCGCAACCTCAAGCCACGCGCGATTGAACTGAAAACGCATGTGATGGATTTGACTGACTGTACGCAAGGCTGGCCATCCATTATTGAGTGTACCCACGACGCTCTTGCCGCTCACGCTTACAAGCGAGCGGTTAAGGAAGCCTCTGAACGTTACGCTTTGGCGATATCTGCGCAACATGTTTTTGACTGGATCGAGCGCCGCGCCGCCGAAATCCTCGAAACCGAATTTGGGGTTAAGCCATGAACCAGCACACTGAGCCGCAAGCCGCGCAGTTGAAGCCTTGCCCGTTTTGTGGCGGCGATGCGCTATACGAACAGGATAGATCAGAAAGCCCGAAAAACTTGCGATGGTCAGCCGGCTGTCGCGTTGAAACTTGTATGGGCTACATGGGGCCAACGTTTCCGCGCCGTAAAGATGCTGCCGAAGCATGGAACCGCCGCGCACCTGACGCCGAAGCCGCCGAACGCATCGCTGCGTTGGAGAAAAGTCTAAAGATCGCGGAACTTCAAAATCGCGGCACGCTGGCCAACAACCTTTGCTCAGATCATCGCGATAAACAAATCGGCAAGCCATGCCTAGCTTGCACAATTGAAACACTGACGCGAGAGCGCGACGCCGCTTTGCGTGATGCCGAACATCTGCGCGGATTGCTACTAGCCATGCTGATGCACGCCAAACCGATTGGCGACGGTCAAGACGAGTCTATTGTGCCGACGATTCACTTGCGAGTTGCAGGTAAAGAATTGCAAGACGCCGCCCGCTCCGGTGAGCGCGGGGAGGGAAGCAATGGCTAACGCAAAACAAAGGTACGCATGGCGCTATTTGGTGTGGTGCGGCTGTCCGTTCACTGTCAAGCGTTCCGCCAACGGGCACAGTGTAGAAATTCAGCACGATAAGAAATGTGACCGGTTACTTGCCGCTTTCAACGGCGCAGAGATTCCTCCACTAGCCGAACAGGAGAACCCCAATGGCTAAGAAACGCAAACCGGAATTAGATTACGCGCCGACGTTCGATCAATTGATGACACAGCACTTTGGCGAGCGGTTCGAGACATCGTGGAATCTGTTTTCGGGCGTCTTCGGTGGATACGAAACCCGACGCGAGAACGGCAAGCCGCTCACAAAATCGCAAGCGAAGGTTGGACGCACAATTTCCAACGCACTTGCTGCCGCAAGGGATCAACTGACATGAGCACCATTGAGGCACGGCACTATGAAGCGGCGCTAGACAAGGCTACGCGGGAATCCCAAGTATTTCGTCGGATATATGGGAAAGATGTGTCGGCAGAATTTCGTCAAGGATGGATTGCCGCGATTAGGTTTGCCCGCGAACTGGCGGCGCAGGAAGAGGAGAAATCAAAGTGAGTAATTTTCATTCCGATGATAAAGCGGTATGCAGAGGTTGTGGTCGCGTTTTGGAAGGTAAGCCTTATTGGGCTGGTGGTCGCGCTTACTTTGATGATGCTCGCGGGAAGCGACATGAGGCAAAGTCATGCCACTACGGTGGTTTCGTCTGTTCTGAGGGTTGCGACAGGCGTGCATGTCTTGATCTAGAACAAACAATGCCTGGACACGGCTTCGATCAACGTCGGCTTGACGGAAATTTGGATTCCGTCATCACACGAAAGTGGGCGCAGCCATGACCACAAGCGATACGGTATGCGTGCCGAGAAAGAAGCCGGAAATGGTGAGCGTGACTTGTCAAGAATGCGGTCACTCGTTTGAGTGCAAGCACGCACTCTCGTTAAGGTGCCCGGCGTGCAAAGAAGTTATCTATCTAATCGCCGCCGCCACACCCGCGCCAGCGTCCGGCGAGAGCGATGCGCCTGCTGCGCCACGAAAGGGTGGCGTTAATGAAGATTAAACCCATCTTCGCTTGGTATGACTTTTGGGTAGGCGCTTTTGTGGATCGCGCAAAATCGCGCTTATACATTTTCCCGTTGCCGTGCATCGGCATCGTCATTGATTGGAGCTAAATATGATCAAGCAAGCGTATGTGCCGGATGCAGATGAAGTAGCGTGGGGAGAGAAGCACGGCTTACGTTTTGTTGTACGAGAAAACGGACTCACTGAATGGGTGGGCTATGAAGAACAAGTTGTCGCGGCAGGAGTAGATTGGTTGTCGCAGGAGCCGCCGAAATGACCACGCCCACAAATCGTCAATTGACGGCAGAGACAGTGCGTGGTCAAGAGGATCGTTCGTTTAGTGACAAATACATTGATCCAACAGACGCAGGAACCGTCATCTGCCGAGCCTACGGCCACAGGTATGTTGATTGGCAAACCGCCTGCGCGATGTGCGGGCGCGAACCTGATATGCCTAATGAGAAGGAGCCGCCGAAATGAACGACAACACCGACAGCGCGAAGCTGGTGAGCGAGTTGCGCGAAATGTCCAAGGAAGAATTTCTCATGGCCGCAAACTGCGATCCAGATGACGATGATCCGCAGGCTCACGTCGCTCGGGCACGTTCATTGGCGAACGCTGCCAACCTAATCGAGCGCCGCGCCGCGCGCGACATCCCGGACGCACGGTTGCAGGGTGAGGCGGTTGAGCCGCGCCATTTATGTGCGCACCCATTGGCGAAAGCCGCTGAGCGTCTATTCAACATCGCGCGCGACGCACGAACAATCTTTCCTGAAAAACAAGATGAACTCAATTTTGCGATTAACGACGTTGCAATGGCATTGGACAACTTAGCCAGCACGCCCACGCCCAATGACGTGAAGTTAATCGATAAATTGAATAAGCATTCAACGTCGCCTCAAGCTACTACAGACTATTGGGCACCTATAGCGCGAGAGTTGATGAGGCAAGCCGCAGCAGCACTACAGGCGACGATGGGCGCGCGGGTGGATGAGGCGAAGCTAGCTAAGCAATGCGAGGACGCGGCGAACTTTTACAAGAATCGCGGTAAGGGCAATACCGTTACAGCAATCCTACTTCGTAAGGCCGCTGCGGCGTTGGGGGAGAAACAATGAAACATTTCTATCGCGATAAGTACGACACACGCACGCACGCGGACACGATGAAGCTATTGCACAAACTTTATCAACACGACCCTGCGCTCGAATACGCAACCGACGCGATGAATGATGCGCAGGATCAATCCGCACCTGACGACACAGAAGGCTCGGAGGATATGGGCTAGTGCGGTGCCGTGCAGCTACACGGCAACTAGCAGGTTGTGGTGCCGAGCCTGCCGCAAGTATCGGTACCCCTATTTTAACTAACTAACTAAGGACCAAGCCAACATGGCAATCAAGGCACAAGCAAAGGGTGGAATCGATTTTGAGCCACTAGCAGAGGGAACTCATTTCGCCGTCTGCGACATGATCGTTGATCTGGGGATGCAACCCGGCTCGCAACTGTTCCCGAAACCGCGTCATCAGATTTACTTCCGTTGGCAGGTTCCGGGCGAGCGCATCGACGTCAACGGCGAGTCGAAGCCGCGCGTGGTCGGCGGTACGTACACCGCGTCGATGAACGAAAAGGCCAATCTGCGCAAGGTTGTCGAGGGCTGGCGGGGGACGAAGTTCAAGTCGGACCAGGAATCCGAACAGTACGATCTGATTAGCTTGTTGGGCAAGCCGTGCATGGTCACGGTGGTGCATTCGAAAGACGGCAAGTACGCGAACGTCGCGTCCGTTGCCGCGTTGCCGAAAGGAACGCCTGCGCCGAAACTCGAAGGCGAAGCGATCCAGCACGATACCGATGTTGACAGCTACGCAAAGCTGCCGAAGTGGCTGCAAACCAAGCTCGACGGCCAGATTGCCGAGGAAGATGCAACGCCGCCGTCGGTCCATAAGGACCGCGTGCCGGACGCAGAGGCCGATCGCCTTGGTGCTGACGACCTCGGCGATGACATTCCGTTCTGATCAAGGAGAATCTAATGAATGACAAAAAATC
>CAZZYA010000066.1:0-15567 GCA_964658115.1 uncultured Rudaea sp.
CGACGCGCGTGTCGCCGGCCCCAGCACCGCAATCTGCCCCAACACCCACAAACAAACAAACCCCATCGGCACGTAATACCACGGCAGCAAACGTGCCCCATCGGTATTCGCAAGCAACCACAAACTCAACCCATACGTAAGCACGCCACCCAAAATCAGCCCGCCGGTCGTAATCAAAAAATTCTCGGTTAGGAAATAACGCAAAATCGCGCCGCGCGATGCACCGAGCGCACGCCGCGTGCCGATCTGTTTGGTGCGCTGTGCCACCCAAAAACTCGCCATGCCGACAATGCCGAGCGCCGTGATCGTAAGCAGACAGAAAATCACCGCGGACAGAATGATCATCATCGCGCGATCGCCCGCATACGCTTCATGCCGAAGCTGCTCCATCGAACGCATCTTGCCGACGATGCGGCCGGTGTTCGCGGCGGCCACTTTCTGTTCGGCTTCCTTCATCACTTCGTCGCGGCGACCGGGTTCGGTGCGCACGAGGTAGCGCGTGAATTTGCCATACGGAATGTAGGCCGGCACGAGCAACGTATTTTCGATGTCCTTGTTGTTGACCCACGGTTCCTGCAACTTGTCCACGATGCCGACGATGGTGCTGGTGGGCGGTTCTTCGTCCATGTAGATCGATTTGCCGATGGCGTCGCCGTCGGGAAAGAGTTTGTCGGCCAGCGCCTTGGTGACGATGACAACCGATGGCTGGATGCGCTTACTCTGGTCCATCTGCGTGATTTCTTCCGGTTTGAAATTCCGTCCCGCGATGAGGTGCGTGTCGAACGTGTTGATGCCGTGCGCGTCGACGAAGTACAGCGTGGTGTCGGCCGTCGGCGTTTTCTGTTTCGGTTGCAGGCTGATGCCGGTGCTCCATCCGCCGCCGCTGAGCGGCGTGGAATTGGTGTTCGTCGCGTCGACGACGCCGGGCAATCCGCGCAGCAGCGCCAGATCGGATTGCATCACCGAATAAGGTTCGTAGCCGTCGCTGAAACCGTTGCTGCCGAACACGAACGTGTCCGATTCGTTCATTCCGCTCGGACGATTCATCAGATGTGCGCGTTCGACGATGATGAACAGCGCGTTGCACACGATCGCAAGCGTGAGCGCAACCTGCAGGCCGATCAGGATCATCGAAACCTTGCTGCGCATCAGCGCCGACAGAATGGGACGGATTTCCATTTGCAGAACTCCTCAGACTTTGAGTTGCGCGGCCGGCTGCACGCTGCACGCGCGCCAGGTCGGATACAGGCCAGCGAGCAACGCCGACACGACGGCGAGCACGATGGTGACGGCGATCATCGACCAGTCGAGTTGCGCGACGGTCTTGTATTCCTCGTACAGCGCGCGCACGGCGAGCAGTCCGAAACCGGTCAGGATCAATCCAAGCAATCCGCCGGACAATCCGACGACGCCCGACTCGATCAGGAATTGCGTGAACACGTCACGCTTGCTCGCGCCGAGTGCGCGCCGTAGACCGATTTCGCCGGATTTGCGCGTGAACTTCGCCAGCAGCAATCCGATCGTGTTGACCAGACACACGATGAGGAAGGCGAAACCCAAACCGGTTTGCACTTCGACGTCGCGCGAGACGACTTTCTGATCTTTCATCCATTGCGTGACATTCAGAAGTTGATTGTTGAGCGGACGCGCGAAACGCCCGAGTTTCTTTTGTTCGTTGACGTAGTTGTCGAGGAACGATTGGTATTCGGCCAGACGCGCGGGCGAGTCGAGCTGCACCCACATCTGCTGCCACACGCAATCGGATTGCAGGTAGGCATCCCAGCCGTCACCCGGCGTCTTGAAGCAACTGTTGTTGCCGCTCGAGCGCTGCTTGATATCCATCGCGGTGGTGTACGGGAAAAAGAATTCATCCGGATCGCTGAATGCGCCGTTGGTCAAATCGTAATAACGCGTGCGGAGCTTCCAGTCGTCGAGCACGCCGACGATGCTGTAGTCGGTGCCGTTCATGCGCAGCGTTTTGCCGGTACTGTCTTGTCCGCCGAACAGTTTTTCGTTCAGATCCTTGCCGAGCACGACGACGCGCGCATGGTCTTTGTCCTGATCGTAATTCCACGGCGAGCCATAACGAAACGGCGGCTCGAACATGCCGAAGAAATCCGCGTACGTCGCGCGGCCGAGAGACTGGAACGGTTTGAGTTCCTTGTTTTCCGGCTGGATCGGGAGCGAGATCTTGAACATCGCGGCCTGCTTGTCGGCCTTGGCGGCTTGCATCAGCGCTTGCGCGTCCTGATACGTCACTTGGTCGGGCGGCTTACCGTCGGTGCCGTAGGGATTATTCACATCCCAGTTGTCCATCTGCACGTAATGCAGCTTGCTGCTTTTCCACGGAATAGGATCGTTGCCGAGCAGGTACATCACGGTGAGCGTGGTCATGCTCGCGGCGATGCCGGTTGCGATGCCGATCACCATCAGCGCGGTCAGCACCGGATTGCGGCGCAGGCTGCGAAGGCCAAGTTCGAGGTAGTAGCCGAACATCGCGTACTCCTTACGCCAGTGCCGCTTCGGTGTGGTTGTCGTCGGTGCCCTTGCGGCCCGGTTCACGCAAGCGCGGCTCGTCGTCGAAATCGGTGACCTGACCGTCGATCACGTGCACGTTGCGTTGCGCGCGCGCGGCGAGTTCCGGATCGTGCGTGACCATGATGATCGTCGTGCCGTTGCGATTGATTTCCTCGAGCAGTTCCATCACGCCGCGCGCCATCAGCGAATCGAGATTGCCGGTCGGCTCGTCGGCCATCAGCAGACGCGGCGAACCCGCCAGCGCGCGCGCGATCGCCACGCGCTGCTGCTGTCCGCCCGACAGTTCCGACGGGTAATGCTTCATGCGCGACGCGAGACCGACGCGCGTCAGCGCTTCGTCGATGCGTTTCTTGCGTTCGGCGCCGTTGAAACCGCGGTAGCGGAGCGGAACATCGACGTTGTCCGCGATGTTCAGATCGGGAATCAAATTGAAACTCTGAAAAATGAAACCGATTTTCTCGTTGCGCAGGCGCGAACGCGCGTTGTCGTTCATGCCTTTCACGTCGACGCCATCGAGGAAGAATTCGCCACCCGTGAATTCCTCGAGCAGTCCGGCGATGTTGAGGAAGGTCGTCTTGCCCGAACCCGACGGGCCCGTGACGGCAACGAACTCGCCTTCGCGCACATGAATCGAAAAATCGCGCAACGCATGCGTTTCGACCATGTGCGTGCGATAGATTTTGGACAAATGCGACATTTTTAACATTGTGGAAATTTCCTTATTGGATATTTTTCTTCAATTCAGCACGACGCGCTCGGCGCCGTTGAACACGTCCGTTCCGGAGATGACGATGCGATCGCCTTCCTTCGCTCCCTTGACGAGTTCGACCGCATTGAGGCTTGTCGCGCCGACTTCGATAGGTGAACGTTCCGCCACGCCGTTGCGCACGATGTACGCCACACGTCCGGCGCCCGTGTCGACGAACGGACCGCGCTCGACCATCAGCACGTTCGGATGTTCGTCGATGAGAATACGCGTGGTCAGCCGTTGACTCTGGCGCAAACCGGCCGGCTTGCCGTCGAGAAATTTCACACGCGCCGTCACCTGACCGTTCACCACTTCGGGCGAAACGGCGGACACCTCACCTTTCATCACACCGCCGTCGCCGATTTCAGCCGGCATGCCGATGGCGAGGTCGTGCGCGAACACTTCCGGCACGGTCAGCTCGACTTCGAGCGCGCTGAGATCGATCACGGTAAGCAGTCCCGTGTTCGCCGGCACGTTCGCGCGCTGCTGCACGAGCAGCTGGCCGACCTGACCCGACACCGGCGACTTTATCTTTAGTTGATCGACCTGCCGCTGCAGATCCGCGACGAGGTATTTCTGTTTATCGAATGCGAGACGTTTCGTCTTCAGATCGAACGCCAGCGTTTCGCCAAGAAGTTTCATGTCTTCTTCGGCATGCGCGACGTCGATCTCGGCTTTCGCCAGCGCATCTTTCGCACGCAGCACGTTGATTTCCGGAATCGCGCCGAGCTGCATGCCGCGCTGATTGCGTTCGAGTTCGCGCGCGGCCGTCTGGCGATCGATGGTCGCCTGATCGAACGTTTTCTTCGCGACGGCCATTTTCTGACGGTTGTCGATGCCGGCGCGTTCGACGTCGAGCTGTGTGCTGTCGAACGTGGCCTGCTCTTGTTCGAGCTTGTTTTTCAATTCAGGGCTGTCGACCTCGGCCAGCACCTGCTCCTTATCGACTTTGTCGCCCGCGTGGACATCGAAATTCACCGTGCCGGCGGCGTTGGTATACAGCGTCGGGCTCACTGCCGCGACGACTTTTCCCTGCGCGGAAATATCGCGCACCAGCGTGCCGCGCTTGACCGCTGCGATGCGCAGGCTCGACGCGTTCACCGACGAGCCCGCGCCGATCAATTTCGCGACAGTCGGGCCGACCCAGATCAGCGCGACCAGCACCGCCGCGCCGACGGCGCCCATCACCACCCATTTGCGGCGCGAAGGTGCAGTGTGGACGGCGCGGTCCTGAGCGGAGGTATCTCGGATCATGTTCTCGGACGACGTGGCAACGATGGGTTCGTGAGAGCAACGCTTATGCCAGCGGTGGATTCCGCATGAGGACGCCGTTTTCGACGTGATCAAGCGGTTCGATAATGTGTCCGGTCGCGCCGCGGACACTGCTGCGGACACCATGGCGCTCCGCACTTGCGACCGTCGCGCCTCCGGGTGCATCTATAGCGGCGTGACGAGCTCGTTCTTCGACTTGGAGGTTCCGCAAACGCTCATCGCGCGCGCTCGCGCGGGGGAGTTGCGCGCGTTCGAGCAGATTTATCGACGCTTCGAACGGCCGATGTATACGCTCGCGCTGCGCATGCTCGGCGATCCCGACGCAGCCCGCGATGTCCTGCACGACGCGATGCTGAAAGCGTTTCAGCGTATTGGACAATTTCGCAACGAAGCGCCGTTTTGGGCGTGGTTGCGGCAGATCGCATTGAACGAAGCGCTGATGCGTTTGCGCAAAGTGCGCGAGATCGACGTCGACATCGATCCGGACTTGATCGGCGACGAATCCGCCGCGCCATGGACGCAAGCCGATGCGGCAACGCTCGATCGCGCGTTGTCGAATTTGCCGGCGACCACACGCAGCGTCATCTGGCTGTATCACGTCGAAGGTTATTCGCATCCCGAGATTGCGCAGATGATGGGCAAGACGATCAGTTTTTCGAAATCGCAACTCGCGCGCGGCACCGCCCGCTTGCGCGCGTTGCTCGATCCGAACGTGGAGTTGTGTCATGCGTGAACAATCGAATTCATCTCTCGGCGAGACGTTGCGCGGACTGCCGCTGCGCATGCCCGATCGCGATGTCTGGCCGCAGCTCGTTGGCGAACTGGCGCCACCCGCGCGCCGGCGCACGTGGCCGATTTTCGCGGCGGCAGCAGTGGTGCTCGTTGCGGTCGCCGCGATGTTGACGCTGCCGCATCGTCCACCTGCGACCGATACGCTCGTCGCGTCATCCAATGACGCGAGTACGGACAAAAACGGAAATGCGAACGTGACGATGACAACCGACGACAAAAATTCGTTGACCGCGCTGCAATCGCGTTCGCGCGAACTCGAGCAATGGCTGAACCAGACCGCCGGTGCCGCCGCACCGCTGCCCGGCGGCGATCTGGCGGCGGCAACGGAAATCGAAAGCCTGATCGGCGTCGTGGATATTCAACTCGCCGCGCCGGATCAACGCGACGAGGCGAAGCTTTGGCGCCGCCGCGTGGATCTGCTCGAAGACCTAACCACGCTTCGCTACTCCAACTACCGCCTGGCCGAAAGCGACGCGATCGCCGCCGGCCGGCCGGCGACCTGGATCAACTGAAGAAAACCCATGACGACACATCTGTTGAAGCACATTCTTCTTTCCGCCGCGATGCTCACCGCGTCAGCGAGCGTTTCGGCGCAGGACGCGTCAGCACAAGCAAAGTCCGCCGCCGACAAGGCGCGTGTCGCCGAAGAAACCGCGCGTCAGGCAGCGGAGACCGCGCGGAGCACTGCTCGCGCGAGCGTCGACGAAGAACGCCGCGAGATGGATCAACTGCGTGAGCAGATGCGCGAGCTGTCGCGCAAGATGGCCGATCTATCCACGAAAGTCGGCGACGTCGGGCCGCGCGAATACGCGTGGCGCTACCTCGGCAATCCGGACAACGGCATGATCGGTGTCGTGCTGGAATCCGCCGACAAGGGTTTACGCGTCACGGCGGTGACACCCGGCAGCGCGGCGGACAAAGCGGGCGTGCGCAACAACGACGTCATCGTCGCGGTCGATGGAAAGTCGGTGGCCGGCGTAAAACGCGACCGCAGCTTGCACGGTATATCGCTCGGCGATCTCAAAGTCGATCAGAGCATCACGTTGAGCGTTCTGCGCGACGGCAAGACGCGCGACTATTCGATGAAAGCCGAACGCCGCGATCCATACAATTTCGCATATGCCTTCGGTGAAGGTCTCGCGCCACTCACGAAGTTGAACGGCAACGTGCTGCCGCCTGATTTCGACAAACGCATCAATGAGCAGACCGAACGTGCAGTGCAACAGGCGCAGCACATTTACTTGAAAGCGGGCGACAACCTGAAATCACTCGGCAACCTGCGTGTGTTCGCACCGTGGTGGGGCGTGAATCTCGCGAGTCTCAACGCGGATCTAGGCGGCTATTTCGGCACCGACAAAGGCGTGCTCGTACTGTCGTCCGACGATGAGAATTTCAAGCAACTCAAGGCCGGCGACGTGCTGCAGCAAGTCGGCGGAAAAAAAGTCGAACGGCCGGAGGATGCATTCCGCCTGCTGCGCGAGCAAACCGCCGGCAGCGACGTGAAAGTCGACGTGCTCCGTCAGCACAAGCCGCTGACGCTGACTTTGCGAGCGCCGGAATCGTCGAGCATCTTCGTGATTCCACCACCGCCGCCTGCTCCGCTAGCGCCGGTGGCACCAGCGCCACCGCCGGCGCCGCCTGCTCCGCCCGTGCCGCCGGCACCGCCGCATATGAGCGTCACCGCGATAGCGCCGGCATCGGCCGTCTCGGAAATATCCGCCATTTCGATTGCGATCGACGACGCCGATATCGACGTCGTCAACGATAAGTCGCGCGACGACAGCGACGGCGGCTGAGCTAAACTTTCGCGCATCGATCGCAACGACGATGCGCCCATGCGAAACCAACGAATCGTTTTTCTCGTCTGCCTCGTCGTCGCAGCGGCATTGGTGGCGGGCTATCTGATCGGACGTGCGCCTGCCCTAGAGGGTTCTGCAGCGACCGCGTCCACGGAACTCAAGCCGACATCGCGCGCGTCGGGCGATACCGCGAGCCATTCGCTCAAAAAGATCGCATCGGCATCGATCGCTGCGAACAGGCAATCATCGAAAGGCATGCAGCCGACGTTGAACGATGTTTATGCCGATCTCAAACGACGGTCCGACGCAAACGATCCCGACGCCGCCACAGAACTTTTTCGCGACCTTCGACGCTGCCAGATGGAACAGGAACTCGGCCGTGCGCTTCCGCAGTGGGTGAAAAGAGAACTCGACAGCGATACGTCCAGGGACACGCCGGAAGAATTGGCGAGGCGCGAAAAATATCTGGAAAGCATGCAAAAGGATGTCGATTTCGTGCAACGCTATCAGGCGTTTTGCGCCGACGCTGACGCCGACTCGCTCGCGCAACTGGTGCCCTCGACGCTTAAAGCCGCTCAACTCGGCGATCTCCACGCGGTGCGCTGCTACATCGGCAACGAAGTCCAGATGGTGCCCGGACTGCTCGACCATCCGGAATGGATTTCCGATTTCAAACAGAATGCGGTACCGCTCGCACAATTCGGGCTCGAACACGGCGACTGGGGAACGGCTGGGCTGCTCGCTTTCGCTTATGGCGGCTCGTTCTCGTCCTCGCTGTTGACGCAGGCGGTCAAGCCCGATCCGGTGCAGGCTTACCAATACCTGAAACTTCAGGCGCTCGGCGCCGGCGGCGGTTTCGCAAAAAAGATTCAGAACCAGGTTGATGAAGCCGCCGAAAAGCTGACGCCCGATCAAATCACGCAAGCAGACGCGCGGGCACTCGACATGTACACGCGCTATTTCAACGGCACGTCGTCGGACGAACTGTCGAATGGCGTGAACACGTGCAACGACGACGGGTGAGCTAGACTTCCGCGCATCGATCACAACGACGATACGCGAATGCGGAATCAACGAATCGTTTTTCTGGTCGTGCTTATCATCGTTGCGGCGTTGGTGACCGGTTATCTGATCGGACGCGCGCCGCAACTCGACGCGATGGCCAACGCCGCCTCTGCGAAATCGTCGCCGAAAATGTCGGACGTGAAAGACGCCGCGCGCACGCGCAAGACCGTCGTGACCAGCGCAGTCAAACAAACCGCGGCTTCGGAAAACAAAACGGCGCCGACGCTCAGGGACGTCTACGCCGATCTAAAACGCCGCGCGGACGCAAACGATGCCGCGGCGGCATCGGAGCTTTATCACGATCTGCGGCGCTGCCGATTTGAACAACTGACAGCGCAGATGCTGCCGAATTGGGTTCGCGGAGAGTTGAAAGGCGACATTAGTAATGCCACCGAAGAACAATTGGCGATGCACGAAAAAGCGCTGGAAGGGATGCAGCATGAAATCGACTTCGTGCAGCGCAACGCACCGTTTTGCGACGATTCCGATCCGGACATGATCAACCAACTCGCGCCCGCATCGCTGAAGGCGGCGCAACTCGGCGACGAGAAAGCGCTCACATGCTACGTCAGCGGCATGCTATTGCACATGCCGGGCGTACTCGACAATCCGACGTGGCTCACCGACTTCAAGCAAAACGCGTTGCCGCTGGCCGAACAGGGATTCCAGAACGGTGATTGGCACATCGTGTCGTTGTACGCGAACGCGTATTCCGGTTCGTTCGTCTCCGGTTTGTTCGGGCAATTGACGGGCTCCGATCCGGTGCGTGCGTATCAATATTTCAAGTTGGAGCAACTCGGCGCGCGCGCTGAGTTCCTGAAAGGCATGACCGATCAGGCCAATGACGCCGCGGTCGACCTCACCGCAGAACAGATCGCGCAAGCCGACGGCTGGGCGCAGGACATGTACTCGCGCTACTTCAGCGGCATGCCATCGGAGGATTTGAGAAATCCTTGCGGCGGCAATGAGGAAGACTGAAACCTACGTCGACAGGCTCGCGTATTCATCGCCGACGATTGCAACGGCGAGCTGACGTCCGAGCGTCGAAACAGCATCCGCATCGCGCGCGCCGAGTACTTGCAAACATGGCAGATGCAACAGCGGTAAACGCAACACACGCGCTTGCCACGCACTGCGCACCCGCGCGAACGCGCAGCGCATGAACGTGCCGTGCGCCTGCCAGCGCCGGCCCGATTCAGGCATCGCACGATCGCGTTCGAGTACGGCGCGCATGGAATCCCACGCGAGATAATCGGTGTCGGGCAGCAGATACAAACGCGCGATGGTTTTCGTGCCGGCATCGATGTCGAGCCATTCACGCGGACCGTGCGGGGTAACCGCCGACCGCGCGCGGATCGCCGTTGCGTCGGCGATGGCAGTCAAGTCGGGATGTTCGAGCAACAACACGCCGCGACCGGTTAGGCGTGCGCGCGGGAACACCGCGTCGCGCTTCGGGCGATGCAGCCACAGCACCGTACCCAGCCGCGGCAGCCACTCGATGAAAGCGGCGATATCGAACGCGGAGGTTTTTGGTTCGCGCGTTTCGTACGGCGCAACGTCGCCGGCCGGTTCGGCCACGCAAAAACCGTGCGGCTCGCCGTCACTCATGGCCGCGTACCCGCGAAGAGATTCTGGACAATGGGATAAATATACTTTTTAGCAAATGCATGGTTGCTCGCTGTGAGAGCGGCGAGCTGGCGGCGACCGGGGAAGGATCGCGCGGCTGGCAGCCGTGACGTTGGAGGTTTCGTTATTTCGTGAGAATCAGTTTTCCGTTGCGCGTCTGGCGCAGACGATATTCCTGACCGTGATGATCGATGCGAACTTCCTGAGCGCCGTCGAACAACGCGCCGCTGGTCGTCTGCTTCAGCGTGAGCGGCATAGGCGCGTTGCGTATCGCATCGTTGCGGGGCGCGATCGTTGAAGGACGGACATCGAGCATGACGTATCTCCTTAGTGACCTGAATGATAATCATTCTCGTTTAGCTGTCAAGTGTCCGTTTTGGTTCATGCAGGCGTCCGCGAACGGGTTGAAACTTCGCGACGTCCGCTCATATCGAAAGGGCGCATGGATAGTTCCTCTCATCGCCGGCGGCTGACGATGCCGCGTTTCGCGCTCGGCACGTTTGCCGTCGCCGTGGTGGCGATCGCATTCTGGAACGTGCGCTCGCACGCGCTGGTCGAGCCGGCGCAGGCATCGTCCCATGCGCTAGCGAGGAGCGACGTTTCCGTCGCGCTTCCGCCGCCGCACGCATCGCTCGTCGAAACATTCGATGCGTTGAAATCGCGTGCCGATGCGGGCGATGCGCGCGCGGCGTCGCGGTTGTACAACGATCTGCTGCGCTGTCGCGTCTCCGTTTCGATCAATGCCGACGTGGCCGTGGCGACGAAATCCGCGTTGCTCGATCGCAGCGGCAATCTCACGCCGCAGGAACTCGACGCGAAGGAAAAAAATCTCGCGCGCATGCAGCAACTCGCCGACAGCGCGCGTGCGAACCAGTCGTTGTGCCTGGGCGTTTCCGATGCGTATCTGGCGGAACTCGTGCCGGCGACGTTGCGCGCCGCCGAACTCGGCGACGACGACGCGGCGAGTTGCTACGTCGATGCGACCGCGTTGGTCGGCAAGGAAAAAGCCGATCATCCGGAATGGCTCGCGCAATACAAATTGCATGCGCTCGAGCTCGCCGACCAATCGGTCTCGCGCGGCAACTGGACGATGGTGCGACAGTTCTACGACGCGCTCGGCGATGCGCACGGCACGACACCGTTCGGCCGGCTCACCGGCCGCGACATCGCGCAGCAATATCGTTACGCGAAACTGATGCTGCTCGGCGCCGACGCCTCGAACAGTGCGGCGCTCGACGACGACGTTTCCGCACTGCTGCCATCGCTCAGCGAAAACGATGTCGCCGTCGGCGATATCTGGGCACGCAATACGTTTCAACACGCGTTCGCCACGCATCCGGAGCGCCACGCGGTTACGACGACGAGCGTTTGCCAAATGGCCAAGGACTGATATCGTTCGCGGCCGATGCAAACTTTCCTGATTTCCGCGCTGACCGTCGCTCTGGCGGAAATCGGCGACAAGACGCAACTCCTCGCGCTGATACTTGCCGCGAAATACCGCAAGCCGTGGCCGATCGCGCTCGGCATCCTCGCGGCGACCTTGATCAATCATGCGCTGGCCGGATCGGTCGGCATGCTGGTGGCGCACTGGTTCACGCCGGAAACGTTGAAGTGGATGGTCGCGCTGAGCTTCATCGCGATCGCCGCGTGGACGCTCAAGCCCGACAAAGCCGACGAAGACGACGCGAATCGCGGCAGCAATCACGGTGCCTTCGTCGCGACGGCGCTGAGCTTTTTCCTGGCCGAGATGGGCGACAAAACGCAGATCGCGACGGCCGTCATCGCGGCGGAATATCACCCGTTGTGGCAAGTGATCTCTGGCACCACGATCGGCATGCTGGCGGCGGATCTTCCGGTCGTCTGGCTCGGGGCGCGATTCGCGCAACGCTTGCCGCTGCGCGGCATTCGCTACGCCACGGCGTTGCTGTTCGTCGCGCTGGGCGCGTGGATTCTATTGCGCTAGCGTCTCACGACATCGTCGCGAACAACGCACCTTGCGCGGCGACGACCGTGTTGCGTCCAGCATCTTTCGCTTTGTACAACGCCTGATCGCAACGGCGCAGACACGCATCGGGATCTTCGCCGCCGACGACTTCGGAAACGCCGAGACTGATCGTCACGTTGAGCGTGTCTTCGATGCGAGTCGAATTGATTTCGCGGCGAATGTGCTCGGCATGTTTGCACGCGGCCGCGAGCCGCACCTGCGGCAGCAAAATCAGGAATTCCTCGCCGCCCCAGCGCGCCACATAAACCTGTTGCTGACCGCCGCACAGATCGCGCAGCTTTGCGCCGACGGCGGCGAGCACGCGATCGCCCGCCGCATGGCCGTATTGATCGTTGACGTCTTTGAAATGATCGATGTCGGCGATGATCACGCTCAAACCCAATTCGCCTGGCTTCAGTTGCGTCGCCGCTTGTTCGAGCATTTCCATCATCGCGCGGCGATTGAGCAGACCGGTCAACGCATCGGTGAGCGCCGCTTCGGCGAGCAAGGCTTCCACGTGAAGACGCGTTTCGATTTCGTTGCGCAGTTTCCTGTTCGACTCGGTCAGTTCGAGCGTGCGTTCGGTCACGCGCGATTCGAGATGCGCGTTCGCTTCGCGCAATGCCGCGTACGCCTGCTCGCGCCGTTCGGCGGAATGGCGCAGTCGGCCGGCCATCGCGTCGAATTCGAGAGCGAGATCGTCGAGATCGTCGCGTGGACCGGGACCTCGTGGCGGCAACGGTTCGTTGTTCGCCAGCGCGCGGCAGCGGGCGGCGAGATCGGCGGTGCGCGCCATGAAAACGCGCGCAAGGTGACGGCTCAAAATCGCCGCGACGAGAATGCAAACAAGAAACGCGAGCGCGGTGCCGAAGCGCAACGCGGTGAGACGTTCATCGATTTCCGCGGGCGAAAGAGTAAGCGTATCCACCTGTTTGGCGGCGACCGAATACACGACTGCGCCGAACGCGCCGGCCAGCGCGACGATGGCGAGCAGGTAGCTCGCAAGTAGCCGGTTTTTCACCTTCAGCGACAACGAAATTTCGCCCTGATCTCGCGTGCCATGCAGTCTAGCAGCGCGCGCCTTGCGCAGCCACGCGGCCCTGCTCTACGCTGCGGCGGCTATTTTTGCGCCTGTCCAGCCGGGGTTTTGAGCGTGAGCATGAAGTTTCGCCTGATCGTGATGAACTTCCTGCAGTTCTTCATCTGGGGATCGTGGCTGATCACCATCGGCGCGTACTGGTTCCAGAACCGGCATTGGTCGGGCACGGGTTTCGGCGCGATCTTTTCGACGATGGGCATCGCCGCGCTGTTCATGCCGGCCATCACCGGCATCCTCGCCGATCGCTGGATCAACGCCGAAAGACTCTACGGTTTGCTGCAGATCGGCGGCGCGGTCGTGCTGTTCTTCATTCCGTCCGTGGACAATCCGTCGATGCTGTTCTGGGTCATGTTACTCAACATGATCTTCTACATGCCGACGATCGCGCTGGCGATCACGGTGTCGTACAACGCATTGAAGAACGACGGGCGCGATGTCGTGCGCGAGTATCCGCCGATCCGCGTGTGGGGCACGCTCGGCTTCATCGCCGCGTTGTGGACGGTGAGTTTGTCCGGCATCGAAACCTCGGCGGCGCAATTTTACGTTGCATCGGGCGCGTCGTTATTCCTTGGCATCTACGCATTCACGCTGCCGAAATGTCCGCCTAAACTCGGACGTGCACAAAGCGCGGCGCTGATCGATGCACTCGGACTCACGTCGTTCACCCTGTTCAAAAACCGCAACGTCGCCGTGTTCCTCTTCTTCGCGATGCTGCTTGGCGCTTCGCTGCAACTGACCAACGCCTACGGCGATACGTTCCTGCATGACTTCGCGACGGTCGACGCATACAAAAATCTGATCGCCGTGAAATATCCCGCGATCATCATGTCGATCTCGCAGTTTTCCGAAACGCTGTTCATCCTGACCATCCCGTTTTTCCTGAAGCGTTTCGGCATCAAGACCGTGATGACGATGAGCATGCTGGCGTGGTTCCTGCGCTTCGGACTATTCGCCTTCGGCGATCCGGGCGACGGACTGTGGATGATCATCTTGTCGTGCATCGTCTACGGCATGGCGTTCGATTTCTTCAACATCTCCGGTTCGCTGTTCATGGAATCGCAGAGTGATCCGAAAATTCGCGCCAGCGCGCAAGGCCTGTTCATGGTGATGACTAACGGCGTCGGCGCGGTGCTCGGCTCATCGATCAGCGGCTGGCTCATCGATCGCTACTTCACCGCGCCCGACGGTGCGAAAAACTGGCACGGCATCTGGATCACGTTCGCACTGTATTCGCTCGCGATGGCGGTCCTGTTCGTGCCGCTGTTCAAACACAAACACGAGGCCGTTCCGCTGCGCGGCGTGCATGTGGAACCAACGGTCGGACCGTAAATCATGGCCGATGTCGTCAAGATCGATGTCGTCGTCGTCGGCAGCTATGTGCAGGATCAGGCCTGGTTCGTCGAGCGTTTCCCGCGGCTCGGCGAAACGCTGAAAGCGCATCGCTACAACACCGGACCGGGCGGAAAAGGATTCAATCAGGCCGTCGCGTGTTTGCGCCAAGGCGTTTCGACCGCTTTCGTCGGTTCACTCGGCAACGACACGTTCGCCGATTACGCGAGAAAATTCGTCGTCGACGAAAAGATGCAATGCCGCTGGCAAATTCACGACGACTGGCCGACGGCGACGTCGAGCATTACGATCAATCCGAAAGGTGAAAACCAGATCGCGCTCGTGCTCGGCGCGAACGAGCATCTCGACGTGGATTTCGTGCGCAAGCAGGACGATCTGTTCGTCAGCGCCAAAGCCGTACTCGTGCAACTCGAGAACAACCTCGATGCCGTGGATGCCGCCCTCGAACTCGGCGAACGCCACAATCTCGTACGCGTGATGAACCCGGCGCCGGTGCACCCGCAGCTGCCCGAGAAAACGCTGCGCCGTGCGCAGATCGTGACGCCGAACGAAACCGAATTTTCGCTGCTGCTGGAACGCTTCGCCGGTGAACGCGTCGATCCGAACGTTCTCGCGAACACGTCGCCGGACGCACTGCATACACTCGCGCGCAAACTCGATGTCGAGACCGTCGTCGTCACGCTCGGCGCAAGCGGCTGTTTCGTCTCGCACGGCCACAATCGACGCGGCGACGACACCGCGTTCTATCGCATCGCCGGCGAATCCATAAACGCGGTCGACAGCACCGGGGCCGGCGACGCGTTCACCGGCACGCTCGTCGCAGCGATGACGCGTTTCTCCGGCACGTCGTTTCGCGATGCTGTCGTGCACGCCAATCGCGCCGCTGCGATGAGCACCGAAATCGTCGGCACCGCGCCGGCGATGCAAACGTTCGACGCGGTGATCGCCCGTTTCGGCCATTGAGCCGGACGCGCGCCATTGTGGAAAGGCGCCGTTCATCCGTGCCGAACTAGGCTCCGCACCACGATTGCCATACGGAGGGGCGAACATGAAATGGGCCGGCATGTACCTGTTTGGCTTCATCATCCTGATCGGCGGCGGACTTGCTGCGCTATGGAAGTTGGGCCTTTTGCAGAATATCGATCCGACCTGGATCGTGATCGGCGTCGTCATCCTGATCGGCATCGGCATCATGGCCGCCGTGGCGCACAGCGGCGCGAAGGAAAATATCCAGATCGATCGGCGCTAAGGGTGTCGACGGCTCACGAAGCGAGCTCATTCGCGAGATGTCTTT
>CAZZYA010000067.1:0-15544 GCA_964658115.1 uncultured Rudaea sp.
CGGTAGTACGAGGGCGTTGATGCCAACGGGCCCTACACAGGCGCAAGAATTATCGGCGGCGTCTCGCCGTCGCGACGCTCGAAACCTTTCAACGCGCATCGCGACGACCTCGGCGTCACGTTTTTGGCAACCGCTGTTCGGCTACAGCCACGGCATCATGATCGTGAACTTCGAGGAGGTCAGCAAGGCCAAACTCGAAGGGCGCGAGCTAAAAGAAGGCGAAGACGATCCGTCCGCGACGTTAGATTTCCGGCCGAGGCCGGCGCAGGAGAGTGTACTTCGCATGCTTGTGTTCGCATTGGGCGGAAGGCGGGGAATCACTCGATTCGTTCGCCGAGATGACGGACTAACCGCCGGGGGAAGTTGCCGCAGCTGAACACGATCGCTGCGTCATTCCAATCAAGGGAAAGAACATTGATGCGTGGCTCAATCCGGATGCCAGCAAGCTCGATGCGCTGCACGCGATTCTCGATGATCGGGCGCGGCCGTATTACGAACATCGTAGCGGCCTAATTGTCTTCGCTCCCACATTCCTTGCTTATGCGGTCTTGCAATTCGAAGTGGATGGAGCTGCTTTTTTTCCCGCGCATTCAATGCAGACCACGTGCGCTGTTCGCGATGGCCTACGGCGGCAACTGAATCACTTATAGCGTGATCGGTACCGATCTCCTCGCTGCCACGGTCAAGCCTGGCGCCCATCCACCGCGGCGCCTATTTGGCGTTGCGAGCTTTACTCTGTAGCGCGATCGCCGGAATTGTCGGTGAGGTGCTCGTGCGTGAGGTCGAGCTCGTCGCGCAGTTGCTTGACCTGCTCCGCGCTGACCGGTGCCGCCTGATTGCCCCAGCTGTTGCGCAGGAACGTCGACAGGTCGGCGATTTCCTGATCGTTCAATTTCCACGCGAAGCTCGGCATCGTCATCGGCGACGGACGTGTCGCGCTCGGTCCTACGCGTCCGCCGGCGAGAATCAGATGCACGATGCCGGTCGGATCGCCCTGCTGCACCACCGCGTTCTTGCCGAGCGGCGGGAAGAAGCGCGGCTGGCCGACACCGTCCTCCAGATGGCATGACGCGCAGGCATCGGAATAAACCGCGCCGCCACGTTTCATCGCGATCGCCTCGGGTTCCTTTGCCGGTTTGTCGCCGCTCGCGGGCAGGCTCTTGAGATACACCGCGATGGCGTGACGATCCGCGTCGGTCATCAGCGATGTCGAGTAGGTGATCACTTCGGCCATCGGACCGGCTGCACCCGCCCGCGCGTTGCGGCCGGTCTGCAGGTATTCGGTGATGTCCTCGACCGACCAGCCGCCAAGTCCTGTGCGACCGTTGCCGGTGAGGTCCGGCGCGACGAACGCATCGAGCACGCCGCCTTCGAATTTCTTGCCGGATTTTTCCGCGCCGAGTACGTTTTTCGGCGAATGGCACGCAGTGCAGTGACCCAGACCCGTCACGATTTCGGCGCCGCGGTTCCATTCGGGTGACTGGGCGGCGTCGGGCGCGAATTCGGTCTTGTGGAAAAACAGCAGATTCCAGCCGCTGACCAGGCCGCGCAGGCCGAGCGGGAAGGGCAGCTTGTTGGCGGGCGGCGTGTAGTCGACGGGCGGCAGTGTTTTCAGGTACGCGAAGATCGCATCGTCGTCGGCGCGGCTCACGCGCGTGAACCACGGATACGGAAATGCGGGATAAAGATGCCCTTTCGATCCTTTGCCGTCGTGCATCGCGGCGTAGAACGCGTCGGGCGTCCAGTCGCCGATGCCGGTTTTCGCGTCGGGCGTGATGTTGGCCGAATAGATCACGCCGAACGGCGTGTTGAGGCCAAGTCCACCGGCGAACGGTTGTCCGCCCGGCGCGAGATGACAGGAGAGGCAATCGCCGACGCGCACCAGATATTGTCCGCGACGTATCTGATCTGCATTCACGCCTTCGGCGATTGGCGCGACGAGCAGCGCCGATGCCGCGAACGGCGTCGCCGGTTGCGTGGGCAGTAATGCGACGTGGCGCAACTGGTATGTCGCGAACGCCGCGAGGGCAGCAGCGACGATCACGAGGAAAACGACAACGCGCAGGACACGTCGACCTCCCGTACTCATGCCTGCACCATCGGACCGGGATTCTTCAGATAGTGCTTCACGATGCCGTCGGCCGCCAGATACGCGAGCGCGGCGACGGTGCCGGTCGGGTTGTAACCCGCGTTCTGCGGAAACGCGCCGGCGCCGAGCGAAAAAACGTTCGGCACGGCCCACGTCTGCTGGTAGCGGTTGACCACGCTGTCTTTCGGATTCGCGCCCATGATCGCGCCACCGGTGTTGTGCGTGGTCTGGTACGGCGTGACGTTCCACGATCCGTGGCGACGGTTGGTCTTGATCTCGCGCGGGTTCATCGCCTTCGCCACCTGTCCGGCGCGATCGCAGAGATAGTCCGACATCTTGTGATCGTTGTCGGAGAAATCGAACGTCATGCGCAGCATCGGGCGGCCGTGGATATCGCGATAGGTCGGGTCCAGATCCAGATAATTTCCACGCGTGCTCATGCTCGAGCCGTGGATGCTGATCGCGAACGACCGCAGGTAATTCTTGGCCGCCGCGTGCTTCCACTCCTTGCCCCAGGCGGGCACGCCGTCGGGCGTGTAGATCATCTCGATCGGCCGGCCGCCGGTGATCATGCCGGCAACGTAAGCGCCACCGATGAAGCCGAGGTTGGAATGATCGAAGTTGTCGCCGTTGAAATCGTCGATGACGGTGGCGAGCGCGCCGGCACCGATGAACGGATTGATCAGCTTGTCGTCGAAGAAGGCGTTGATCGAAGCCATCGTCTGGTAGGCGTAGTTCTTGCCGACGACGCCTTCGCCGGTCGACGGGTCGTACGGCTGGCCGATGCCCGAGAGCAGCAGCAACCGCACGTTCTGCAACACATACGCGGACAGCACCACCATGTCGGCAGGCTGGAAGAACTCTTCGCCGGCGCTGTTGACGTAGGTGACGCCTGTCGCGCGTTTCTTGTCAGGCGACAGTTCGACCCGGAGCACTTCGCACTCGGTCTTGAGCGTGAAGTTGGATTTTGTCATCAGGTAGGGCAGCACCGTCGTCTGCGGACTGGCTTTCGAATAATTGCCGCAGCCGAATTTTTCGCAGAAACCGCAGTACGTGCATTTTCCCATCTGCGCGCCCAGCGGATTCACGTACGGCTGCGACAGGTTGCCGGTCGGGTGCGGGAACGGATGGAAGCCGAGTTCGGAAGCGGCCTTGCCGAACAGGGTCGGTCCGTAGGTTTGCGCCATCGGCGGTGTCGGATATTCGTCGGAGCGTGCGCCCTCGAACGGATTTCCCCCCGCCTGGATATGTCCGCGCAAGTTGCCGGCCTTGCCGCTAGTGCCGCACAGCTTGTCGAACGTGTCGTAGTACGGTTCGAGTTCGTCGTAGGTGACGCCCCAGTCCTGCACGGTGAGGTCTTTCGTCGCCTGCTTTCCGTAGCGTTGCTCGTTGTGGCTTTTGGTCAGGAAATCGGTCGGAAGGAAGCGCCAGATCTGCCCGTTCCAGTGCACGCCGCCACTGCCGACGCCAGTGCCGAGCAGGAACGATCCCAGGCGCCGCATCGGCAGCGCTTCCTGGTTTACGTTGTTGCGGATGGTCAGCGTGTCGTCGCTGACGTTCTGGAACAGGTGATGCCGCCACATGTAGCGCAGTTCGTCCTGCGCGAAGCCCGGCGAGAAATCGGTTGCGGTGTCGCGCCAGGGCCCGCGTTCGAGCGCGAGCACGTTGAGTCCGGCATCGCACAGCTGCTGCGCCATGATCGCGCCGGTCCAGCCGAAGCCGACGAGGACCGCGTCGACGGGTTTAAGGGTGGTGGCCATGCTCAGCCCTCCCGCCAGCCGGGACGGCCCTTGATGCTCACCGTCGGCACCGTGACCGGTTCACCGTGCCGGGTCACCCACTCGCTGTAGTCGTAGTGCGCGCCGGGGAATCCGATCATTTTCCATGCTCCCATGTCCTTGTTTCCGCCGTAGATGGGATCGGCGAAATAACCTTCCTTGGTGTTCTGCAGCAGCATCGCGAAAAATCCTTTCGCGTCGACGCCGTCGTCGAGTTCGACGGTGCCGGCCTCGAGTCCTTTGAGAAGCGCATCGCGGTCCGCGTCGGACAATTTCGCGAACGTGCTGCCGTTGAATTTGCCGATGCTGTACTTGTCGATCGCCTTGATGGCGGCGCGATAAAGTTGCGCGGGGTTGAACCGGCTCTGGTAACCCTGCTCGGGCGTGCCTTTCTTCCACGGGCCGCCGAGGTAGTAATGATCGCCGCGTCCGAACGGGCCTGCGAGCTGGCGATCGAGAAAAAACGGCACGTTGGCTTCGACGGCGCCGGGTCCGACCTCGTCGTTCGGAATCAGGCGGCTTACTGCCGCTTCGATGAACGCGCGTTCCTCGGCGGTGAAGTATTTGAAATCGGTGCCGGTGACGACGGGCGGGGAATCCGCGGTGCCTTCGGTCCACGGCACGCCGCCCTGGATCGTGCGTGGCGGTGCGCCGAGTTCGCCGTCGTGAAGAGTGGCGGCGCCCGTCGCCGTGGCCGTTCCCGCAAGCGCCGTGTTGATGAGGAACGAGCGCCGATCAAGCCCTTTCTTCACCGTACACCTCCTCGTTATAACGCAGCGAATTTGCGCCGATGCCCGAGCCTACACCCATAGAAAGAGTGTGACACAGCTTTATAGTCGCAAAAATTGTTGGCCCATTTTTTTGCGGGTAGGTAGGGGGCGGGCAGCGAATTGTTTCGTGACCGAGCCGATGCGGTAAATCGTCTCGCGACCGCTGCGAAATCCTTGGTCCGCTGGTTGCCACTCCGTGGCTTCGCGTCCAGACCAGCTTTCCGGCGGAAACGATTCCTACCATTACACCGCCGGCTTTTGCTTTTGCTAGCTGATTGATTGCTTGCAGATCGGCGGAATGAATCGCCGTCTTCAGAGAAAGAACGTCCGACGAGGCTGCGACGCTCAATGAAACGAGCGAGAAATTCGTGCCGACGACAAGCAGCGCGGAGAACATCAATGCGCGCAAGTGGAAACCAATTCTCCTGCGATGTTTCCTGCTATGTATTGGGTGGGTCATGCAGAGCCATCGTATGCTCGCGACAATTCATTTTAATATCCGAATTGATCCGCTGAAACGACTAATTAATTCCCTGTTCGGAATTCGGAGTTTTACTGCGACCTAAGCTGCGATGTGGCCGTTATTGCTTGAGATCCAACGATGTGCAGTGCGACTGCAACCGGGAAGCGCAAACAATTCGCTGTTTTATTCCCTGAAAATGGGAGAAATCCGCGGAGAGGGATGCGCGCGAGTCTCCGAGCACCGCCATATCTACTTGTAACTCTTTAATGAGCGCCGTGTGTTTCCGGCGCGATCTTTTTAAACCCCGAACAACGTTAATGGTCACGGTGCACGTTGCGGGCCCCGGCCGCTATCGAAACACCCGAGAACGAGATTGTGTTCGTTGCAGCGTTGACACTCGCCGACCCGCCTTTGGATCGGCAACGCATTCGCGACGGGATCAACGTTTCGAGTGCGGCGGCGCCATTCACCGTGAATGTGCCCAGTGAGGCGTTGTCGCCGACGACCAGATAGTTAACTGTGAATTGATGACGTGAAGGGTGCCTTATCTCTGAAATAGAACTGCGACCAAACCAAAATTAAAAATGGAACATTTATACCAAGCAATTCTTCTCATCTTCTGTATACTTCGGTAACCCGGTATGTCGCCCCCATGAGTACCGGATGTGCACGCGTGTCAGGTATCTCGACCTGGCGCGCGGTTCTTGCACGACAGAGGTGACATTTTCCAGCCTGTGAAAGCATGGCCACGTCGGTAGACGCGCACAGCGCGAACGCTATATTGCTTCAGAGTAAAGATGCGCTATTCGGAAGCTTCTCTGATTACCGACCCAAGAACTTTCTATTGTCCGTTTGTCGTAAACTCGTTCTTTCGCGCAAATCGCGCAATCACGATAACCGCCGACGTGTACTAAAATTAGAGCGTTATCTTTAGCCGATCTTGGGTGCCGTCGCGGCGAGCGCTATTTCTCCTCGAAGGGAATTTCCTGCCGCCTGTTCTGTATACGAACGTTTCCATGCCGACGACGAACGGCGCGATTTCTTCTTGCACAGTGTCTGAAGCAGATACCGTGCCCGGCCAGTGTGTGGACGATGGGCATGAATTCCTTCCGCGGTCAGTCCGTCGCGCGGCGCGAATAACGGCAAACGTTGGGCACACAATTCTTGGTTGACGCCGCCGCGTGCCGGTTCGCGGTCAGATGCCGGCGAATCGCTTGAAGAGTCGCGCAGTTTTACTCGGAGTTGCGCTATCGCCTTCGCTTCAAGTTGGCAAATTCGACCTGCGGTCACATTCAACAATTCGGCGACTTCCACTTGGCTCGAACCACTGCCGTAGCGAAGTGAGATTATCTTTCTTTCGCGAGCTCCGAGGCTGTCTATGGCATCAACGATGCCACTGCGAACTTGCGTATCGTCGAGATTTTCTGCGGGCGATGCAGCAGCGCCCAGGATCTTCAGGCCCTTGTGATCATCAGACTCGAACGCGTCTAAACTTTTGATCTTCGCACATTGGGCGTCCGACCGGGCTCGGTCAATTTCGCGAACGCTCGTGTTGAGCGCGTCCGCGATCTCGGCGAGTGTCGTTGATCGGCCAGCTTCCTGCTCGAGTCGCCGCGTCACCTCGGCTATGCGTCGTAATTGACGTGGTAACGCGCGCGGCGCCCAGTAGCGGGAACGCAATTCGTCGACTATCGCGCCCCATATTCGGCAAGATGCAAATTTGCTGAAATGTATACCTCGGGCAGGGTCGAATGTCTGAGCAGCTTCAACCAGCCCTACAAGTCCCGCCTGACGCAAGTCGTCCGCATCGGTTACGCGAGGAAGCGATTTCACAAAGTGCCGGACCAGGCGCTCGACGAGATCGATATTCATCGAAATGAGATTTTGCGAACTATCAGCGGATTCCTCGGCGCGCTTGGAAGGATTGGTCTCAGTTTGCATCGTCATTCACTCTGGGAGGGTCCATCTCACACATCGAAATCGGAGAGTCGTATTTCGTCGTCGCTGTTCGCCCAGAGACTCGCAATCTCAGAGCCTTCGTCATAAAGGTGCAGCGTTGGACCAAGTCGGCTTTCGGCCGGCGGGGGCGGGCGGGTCGCGAGAGAGGTGCCCACCAAGATAGCGACGACCGACCGATGCAAATCGTCATCATCCCAAGGTTTTTCGATGAACCGCGTCAGCTGTGCTTGGTTGATTGCAGCGATGATCGCTTCACGGTCCGCGTAGCCAGAAATGATTGCGCGCGGCACGTTAGGCTGAATCTCCAGGAATCGGAGTAAGAACTCCACGCCATCCATGGTCGGCATGCGGTAGTCGGTAAGCACAAGGTCAAATTCCAATGTCTCCGATCGCTCCAACGCCGCCTCAGGCGAGGTGAAGGTTTCAACATAGAGGGCGTCTCCATCCAATCGCGTTGCGTCGATCGACGCCAGAGACCTGCGCAACGCAGCGAGGATATTTACTTCATCGTCGACAGCCAGCACGCGAAACATGGCGGGTATCCTCGCTCGATTTTCAGTTATGGTTGGTTGATCGGCAGTTCGATGCGGAACAACGTACCTTGGCCCAAGGTACTCGTGACTTGAATGTCACCATGGTGTTTCTTCACGATCCCATAAGAAATTGCGAGGCCAAGTCCGGTTCCCTCGCCAGCGGATTTCGTCGTAAAAAAAGGCTCGAAAATATGGGGTAGGACGTCTGGCGCCATACCATCGCCGTCGTCGCCGATTGCTATCCAAATTGAGGAGTCGGAACAACCCGTCGAGATGGTGATAACGCCACGCTTATTCATCGCCTGCCCGGCGTTCAATAACAGATTTAGCAGTACTTGGTTGATTTCGGATGTGACGCATTCAATCGGCGGCAAGACGCCAAACGTTTTGATTATTTGCGCCTTGTACTTCAGTTCACTCCAGGCGATGTTGAGCGTCGATTCGATACACTTGTGTATATCCGTAATCGTCCAGTTCGCCTCGTGGTCCCGGCGAGAAAAATCTTTTAAATCGCGCACTATCTTGCAGACGCGGTCAATACCCGATTTTGATTCGGCGATAAGCTGCCGCACATCGTTTGCCATGAAATCGAGGTCGAACCGCTGTTTGATATCTTCCATCTCTGCGATGGCGGTCGGATCGGCAGTCCTCGCGATGGTATCGAAGGCCGTCTGCACGACTGAGAGATAGCGCGTTACGTACTTTTCCAATGTGGAAATATTGGAGTTGACATAGCCAATGGGATTATTTATCTCGTGCGCCACGCCCGCGGCGAGCTGACCGATTGACGCCAATTTCTCCGACTGCACAATTTGGCCTTGTGCCCCCTCCAGTTGCTGATAAGCCGCTTCCAGCTCGACGTTCCGCACGCGAGACTCATCGCGTCGCTCGGACTCGTCAGAAACGTCACGCACGATGAGCCCATACGGCGCGGAGAAGTCGCGGCCTAGCGCCCTTAATTGAGCGAACAAGACTTTTTGCCTCGTTCCCGCACGAGCAACCAGCAACTCTCCAGACCAGCCACCGCTATCTGCGGCCATTCGCAATGCGTTTTCCGGCAGCAACTTCGGGTGCCAGTCTGTCAGGAGGCGCAACTCGACAGATTCGTCTTCCCGCAGAGAGTAGGCCAACAAGATGGCCGCAGGATTCGCATAGAAAACGACTTGATCGGCATCAAACAGTAGCGTCGCGTCTTGGGCCGAGTCGACAAGTGAACGCAAATGGTCGGCGATCGATTTTGGCTTGGCACGGCCGGGCCTAGGAATGCAGGACTCAATTTCGTTGATAAGAGGCACGCTCATGGCCAGTTGTTTCCCCGTCTGTCTGATGACCGCGACACGAGGCATCGGATCGGTAGTCAACACGTGTTGAATTTGAGACTTGACGTTAACCAGCGACAGACAGAACGGCAATCCGTACAACTACCTAGTTCGGAGCGTTGCGATTTTCTCTTTGGCCCTCGATCCGCGTCGCGGTAGGGCAGCCCCTAACGTGGAGCCCGTTCGCGTCGCCGAAACGCATCGCGACGACCCGCTACGATGCGCGCGAATCTTGTCGGTCCGTCGCGTCGGCACTGTGGCGGAACGCTTCGCGGACCTGTTCTCTCAGCGCCTGATCGTCCCAGGGCTTGGTCAAAAACTTAAAGACGGCGCCCCGATTGACGGCGTCGGTAACAACCTGCAGGTCCGTGTAACCCGATAGAATTATTCGAACGGTCCGCGGATACAGTTGTTTCACCATATCCAAAAATTCCGTACCCGACATTCCGGGCATTCGCTGATCGGAAATGATGACTTGAACCGAGTGAAGAGCGAGCAGCCGCAGCGCCTCAGCGCCGCTTGATGCGGTAAAAATCCGATAGCCGTCACCCCTCAGTGACCTCGTAATAGCAGAGCAGATGCTTCTCTCGTCATCGACGATAAGGAGCGTGTGCGAACTGAGCCTTATTTCGGGTGCAGCAAGCCTCTTTCCAAATCTTAACAGGTGCGCAAATGCTTCAGCGTTGACAGCGGGACTGAAAAGAAAACCCTGCATCTCATCACAGCCTTGTGCACGCAGGAAGTTGAACTGACCTTGCGTTTCAACGCCCTCGGCGACCACCTTTTTATGCATTCTGTGCGTCATCGCAATGATGGCTTGAGCAATGGCCGCATCATCCGGTTTCTCGGTAATATTGCGGACAAAACTGTGGTCAATTTTCACCGATTGGAATGGGAATCGGCGCAGATGCGCTAGCGACGAATACCCTGTCCCAAAATCGTCGAGTGCGAGATTGACCCCCAATTGTCTTAGACCATTCAGCGTGGACGAAGCAGCGTCGGGGTCATTGACTATCGCGCTTTCGGTGAGCTCTACTTCAAGTCGATCACCGGGTATTCCGGACGCGGCGAGCGCGTCGGCAATTGTTTTAAGAATGTTTCCGTGTTCGAACTGGGGTGCAGACAGATTCACTGCCACGGGTACGGTAGAAATTCCCGCACGCGACCATGCCGCTTGTTGTTCCGTTACGGCCGAAATCATCCAAGCGCCCAGTTCTACGATCAGACCGGTATCTTCGGCGACTTGAATGAAATCCTTTGGGAAAATAAGTCCCCTGCGGGGATGCTGCCAACGAATCAGTGCCTCGGCACCTACAACCTCGCCGCTAATCATGTCGACGCGTGGCTGGTAGTACGCTACGAACTGTGCTGACTTTAGAGCTATTCGAAGCTCCTGCTCCAGATCGTGCTGCGAGCGTATTCGGAGGGCAAATTCTTCCGAGAAGATTGCATTGCGTCGATGCGTGGCTTTGGCGTACTTAAGTGCGGCTTCTGCGTTTTTGAATAAATGTTCTGCGCTCGTCGCATGCAGCGGGAAGAGTGCCACGCCGAACTTTGCACTGGAGGTGACCTCGGTCCCTTCTATAACGAATGGACGTTCGAACTGCGAAGAAATATCAAGCAAATTCTCCGACGACAGATCCAACGTGCCGTCACTGGATATGACGACAGCAAAAACATTCGACCCGACGCGAGCCACATGCCAAGCGCTACGACACGATCGTGAAAGGCGAAGTCCGACTTCTTTAAGTAGGCTGTCGCCTGCGACTCGCCCGAGGACTTCGTTGATATTCCTGAAGCGATCGATATCGATCAGCACCAATGCAATTTGTTTGATGCGTTCGCTTGAGCCGAGGATCAATTTCCCGCAACGCTCAATAAAAAGAATTCTATTGGCCAATCCCGTGAGCGAATCGTAGTACGCCAAAAAACTTAGTCTTTCCACTTTGGCGATATAGTCGATCGCGACCGCCAATTCACTTGCTAGCTGATCCAGCAATGTTTTTTCGTCATCGCTGAAAAAGTCGACCTCACGTGAAAAAAGGGCGACGCAGGCGATCGCTTCCCCAGCCACGATTATCGGGAAAGCCGCCAACGACTGTATTCCAAGCTTTTTATATTGGGGCCGGAGTAGAACCCTCTCGTCAGTAAGCGCCGAATTCGACACAACTGATTTTTTTTCTCGTGACGCCAGCGCAAAGAGCGTTTGCTGGATATAGCGCGGGTCTTCCAGATTACTCTTGAGTTCCTCGACCGCAGCGACATCGAGATCCTTTGAAGAATTCATTACAAAATTTTCAAGCGCGCCGATATTTCCTATGAGCGCCACGGCGAATCCACCGTCGCGAACCGCGATACGAGATGCTTCTTCAAACAGTTCTTTGCGGTTACGAACTCTCACGGTAAGCGCATTGATCTTGCTCAAGACCGAGGTAACACGATTGAGTCGGCTGATTTTTATCGCGGCGGTCTTGCGATCGGTAATGTCCCGATTCACGCCAACCATTCGAATGGGGGAACCATCCTCGGCCCGCTGCACAAATGCATGGGCCTCAAGGTATCGAACCTGACCTTCCGGCCAGACAACGCGAAACTCGCAGTCGAAATCTTCAGGGCCTGCAACCGCGCGTTTGATGGCGGCATCGACCATCGCGCGATCGTCCGGATGTATTCCACGCTTCCACGTTTCAACGTGCGAGATGCCAGGCGTCTGCACCGTTCCGTACAGCGCGTACATCCGTTCATCGCAGACCATTTCGTCGGTCAACAATTTCCAGTCCCAAATTCCTAAGTGGGCGGCCGCCGTGGCCAATGCCAATCGCTGACGATTCTCTGCAACGGCAGCTTCCGATTTCCTATGCGGCGAAAGATCGTGAAGTACCCAGACGACGATCAGTTCACTCTCATACTCTTCCGCTTGTTGGCGTGCCTCAACTTCGACCGTCGAGCCGTCTTTGCGACGCAACGTTGTCTCGAACGATTCCGCGATGCGCGTCTTGGCGTTGATCCAGTCCCATCCTCGCTTCACTAGATCAGCTGACGCATCAAGTATAAATGCGGGATCGGTCTCCAAAAGTTCGGCCCGCGAATACCCGAGCATATGACAGGCGGTCCAATTCGCGTCAATGAAGCGCAGGGGTCGTGACCGAAGAAGAAGTATGGCCTCACTCGAGGTGTCCATGACGCTGCGAAAGCGTTTCGATGAATGTTCCCTTAGCGTCCGCTCCGTGATGTCGCGGTGCATGATGATGACACCGCTTAGAAGGTTGTCCGCCCTTACCGAAGCAGTGAGGGCGAACCACTGTTGTTCTTCGCCGCTATGACACGAATATTCGATCGAAAAGCTTTTTTCTCTGCCTTCTAGCAAATGGCGAATACCGCGCGCTACGGTATGGGCTTCACTCGATTGATAGCCTTGCGCGTTTTCACATACTTCGAGATAGTTCTTGCCAATTGTTTGTGATAGTCCAGCCAGACCTTGCGATTGCACCGCACGTTTCCAGGCGTCGTTGACCGATGAAATAACTCCCAGCGGATCCAGCACCGCGATCATTTCGGGCAGGGCGTTGAGAATGGTGTTTTGCTTCGCCAGTTCGAGCTTCCGAAGCCGCTCCTGTGCATGCCGTAGCAGATGTGTTTTCCCGGCGCTATCGGTGACTGCGTCAACGGTCCCTCCAGTCAGTTCTTCCAAGCGGCTGTCGGTCCGACGCAACGTCTCGATAAGCGAATTCAATTCGCTTCCCGAATCGTAAGAGACTTGAGACGACCTACTTTCCACTGCCTGCGCCAGTATCGAGCGCACTCATCACCGCCTGAAGGCCGCCTAGGGTTCCGACGACTCTCGTGGAAGGGCGCGGAAATCGTCGAAGTAGCATGGGCGTGAGAAGAACGCCTTCCGCAAGCGCGCGGGCAGGATCCTCATAAACGTTTACGACTTCAATGTGATGTCGATTACGCAGATGGGAGTTGCAATACGCGACTAGGTTGGAAAACGCTAGTGCGGAGTTCGGCGCGTCGCCAGCAACGAACAATTCAAATTCAAAGAATTTCTTTTCGGTATTCTTCGGACTAGCCGGAACTTTTCGAATTCGCGAACTTATCATCTTGTTGCGAGCAACGTTGCTCACGACAATCGACTCTTATTCGATGGCGTCGCATTGGTCGTGGATTTTTGAGGTTGCCGCCGACCTATTTTTTTCGGAGCGGACGCAGAAGATTGGGCGCTCCGCGAAGTGCTTTTTTCAGTGATATGTGTGGCGGCAGTTCGGCTCTTCTTGATTATGTTCGTCCGCGCAGCACGTTTCGCTTGCGCGTCTGCCTTGTACGGCTTTGCGATGCGTTTTTTCTCGAGTTGTGCGAATTCGATGCCTTCGGAAGAGATGAAGATCTCTCTCCGCACATGCGAATGCGAAGTGCCTCGCGACTTAGTGACTGAGAGGTATCGCCGGCGCCGTACGCCTTCCAGCGGATGCTCCAGCTCTATGACCGTGTCGGCCAATGCGGTCATTATAGGTAGCAGGTCGCCTGACGCGTTTTCGCCGACTCGGGCCCCGGGGGTAGTGAAAATAAGATCGATGCCCTCGGATTTCGCCCAATCGATAATCAACTCCGCGACGCTGTGCGAATTGAAATCCCCACTTTCCTTTGCCAAAGCCCAAACAGGGTCTACAACCAAGCACTTAGCACGATGCGTTTTTGCTAGCGCTTTGATCCGAACGAGATGTATTCCCGCGCTAACGAGCGACCTCGCGGACTTCAACACAAGTTTTCCCTGCGCAACCCATTTTCCTAAGTCCATGCCAACGGACTTAGCATTCCGAATTACCTCACTGGCATCGGAATCAAAACTCACCAGAATTGCCTGCTCTCCGCGGGCACAAGCAGCCTCGGCGAAAGCAGCGCCCAGGATGGATTTCCCCGAACCTGGCTCTCCCGATATAAGCACGCACGATCGTCGGTAAAACCCGCCGCTGACCATCGTGTCGAGTTCCGCGATCCCGCTAGAGATTCGCTCGGTCGTAGCTTCGCCGTTGCGTTGCGTCGGGACAAAACCGACTTCAATGCCCGTTGCACCGATCAAGAAAGGCGCCTCGTTTTCATCGAACGCGGAACCCCGATACTTCAATATCCGCACCGTTCTTTGGGAAACCCCCGATCTCACAACGTGCTTGAGGAGCACAGCACAGTCGACGACAAAATGCATGAATCCATAAGCTGCATTTCCATCCGACGAAAAAGAGTTGCCGGCCACTTTCAGCGTTATTAGTCCCGTGATTTTTCTCGCAAGTAGCCATTCATGAAGGCGATAAATCTCCTGCTCTTGATCAGCGCGGTTCGGCAGCAAGCGCAGTACCATATCGAGGGCATCAAACACGACACGTTGAGCACCCATCTCAGCGATCTTGTAATCAAGTATCGCGAGCATGCCTTTGAGGTCGAAGCTTCCTGTGTGATTTAGATCCGCTACTGGCTGGGCGTCGAGGAAGAAGAGACTTTCCCTGGAATCCTCAAGGCGCCAGCCGAAAGATTTTGCATTCAGCATGATGCGATCAGAACTTTCTTCGAACGCGACGAATATTCCTGGTTCGTCCAACTCGCGTGCGCCTTGCGCCAGAAACTCCAGTGCAAAAATTGTTTTGCCGGATCCGGGACCACCCATGACAACGGTGGCTCTGCCCCGAGGCAACCCGCCGCCCGTCATCGCATCAAGTCCAATAATGCCAGTGGCGGATTTGGTTGAGAGTTGGTTGCCGACCGTAGCGCTCGATGACGAGTTGCTTTCATCCTCCTCGCGAACAAGGCAAGGCTGACCACGGGTTGCCTGCAACATTGCCTTGCTCGTAGTCTTCATGTGTCAGGCTGCTCGGAGGCGATGTGCAAACGAATAAGGTCGGCGAGTGATTCGGCAGCCGATTTCTCCATAATTCGATGACGGTGGATCTCGACAGTGCGATGACTGCAGCCAAGGCAACGCGCGATCTCCTTCGAGGTTAGGCCGGTTGCCACCAGTGCAAGCACTTCATGTTCGCGCGGCGTAAGGCCAATGAGCCTTTCGAGCGCATCGCCGCGCCTCGATTGAGAAACACTGTCCACGTTGTCGTCTATCGCGCGGCGTAACCTTAGAATGAGATCGTCGTTGCTAAACGGTTTTTCGACGAAGTCAGCAGCGCCATCTCGCATAGCGGCGACGGCCATACCGATGTCCGCCGTTCCGGACAAGAATAGAATCGGAGTCTTGATGGCCATTTTCCTCAGGCGCGCCTGTACCTCCGCGCCACTCATCGGAGGCATGCTCAAATCCAAAATTATGCAGGAAGCTTTTTCGGCGCCGGCTCGATCGTTGAGGAGTGCTTCACCGCAGTCGTACGGTCGCGGAATAAAATTTTCGATTGTCAGGAGACGGCCGATCGCCGACAAGATCGACACGTCATCATCGACGATACAAACCTCGGGCTTCGGTCCGTCGTAGGATTGATTCACATTCCAAGCAGGGCGCGACGTTGTGAGACTTGTCAGCGCGACAGCCCCGCCTTCCGGTAGCGATTGGGACTCTGCCCTGGAGGAGTACGGAGCGGCTGGACTTTCTAGAGATGGTCCACCGTCGACCAGTCGAGGCGGCGCCGCGTAGGAAAG